>NZ_MAPF01000046.1:0-6470 GCF_002554195.1 New Jersey aster yellows phytoplasma
AATCCTAAGCTAATAAAGAATAAATTTATTCTAACTAAATGTATTTTTTAATTAACATTAATTAATCCTTCCTTTTGATATTTATAATAAAAATAAAACATGCTTTAAATTATTTTAACGTCTTCTATGATTATTTGGTTGATTTTGGTTGATTTGTATTTTTAGATTTTATTGGTTTCGAGCAAAAATTTGTTGATTTATCATTTGAAGATTATTTCCTACAATATTTATTCTGTTTGAAATTAAAGAAATTCTGTTGAAACGTGTTTGAGATTATAAATTAGTATCATTAAAAACGTTAGTTAATTCTATTATTAAAGTATTTATTTCTTCTTCAAGTTGATGTTTTCTTGCGTCTAAATCTATACCAGGGAAAGCATGCAAACATTTAGTATTAAAAATTAAAAAAATCCTAATAAAACAAATAAATAAATACTTATTATTTTAAATTGATTTTTTAATTTAATCATTAATTAAATTTCCTTTTGTTTTTATTCCTTTATATTTTAAAATATTGGAACTTGTTAAATTTTTATCACCAGTCAGTGCTGGTTCTTTTATTATTTTCAGCTTCTTGGGTTTTATCATAGTTGTGTTTATCTTTAAAGATTGATAAAGTTTTACGGATAGGATTGAAGTGGAGGTGAAAATCGGTTAATTTGAAGTTTTCATTGTGAACGAAAGCATCACCAAGGTAATAGTCTTTGTCTTCTTGTAAGAAATGTTTAGGGCCTTTGTATTTTAGGATTAAGTAGTTACCACCTGGGCCTTTGTGTTGTTTTTTTTCGAAGTTAATGTAAGAATATAATTGGCTGTCGGCTTTTGCGTCAAAAGATGCACTGTCGAAACCGTCTAAAGTAGTATGATTATAAGTATCGCCATCTTTATTCCATCGGTCGAAAGGATGGCGGTTTTTGATGAAGATAGCTAGGTTGGAAGGTTCGGGTTGGGTATTTAGACGATATGATATATTATCGTTATTAACAGATGATATTTTATTTTCATTAAGATATTTATGATCAATCTTGTCAAAGAAAATTTCACCATAAGTAGCCATACCGATATTTTCGAGTTCGTTTTTTAATTCAAGAATTTTAAAGGGATTGTTTTTACCTTTAATTTCTTAATCGATTTTTTGTTTTAATTTTGAGATTTGAGTTTCATTAATCTGTAATTGTTGGTGATAATAACCGATGCCATTAAGTCCATCGAAAGTATATTTAATTTGAATCATAGGAATGGTTCTGCCACGACTATCTGTTTCTTTCCCATTCTTTGAAGATAGCAGATTTAGTTTCTTGAAAGGTAGGAATTGGGTCTTTAGGGAGTTTGATGACTCCTGTTTCAGTTAAGATGATAAACCCAATAAAAGCTGCCACGATTAAAATAATTATTAATAAAAACCATTTGCTTATTTTTTTAATTTTGATCATGTTTATTAATTCCTTTGGAAGAATTTTCAATATATAGGTATTTTAACATATTTAACTTTTTAATTAACCTTAAAACCATTTACGAAACCAAGAAGTTACTTTATCGATTTTTTTGTTTACGTCGTCTTTAATTTTTGTAGTAAAAGGTTGGATTGAACCTTTCCAGGTTTTTTGTTTGTCTATGATTTCTTTGGTTTGGTTGTATTCTGCTGTTTTGTCGGTTAATTTATTCATATTATCTTTCAAAGTTTTTTTAGTTGCTTCATGGGTTTTTTTTGTTCGTCTTTTATTTGTTCTTTGAGTTTATTTATTTCATGACGGAGTTCAGCGTTTTCTTCGATATATTTACCTGAAGCATTTTCTAAAGCTTTGATTGTTCCTTCAAGGGCTTGAATATGTAGGCCTTGTTGTACCCATTTATCGATTTGTTGTTCTAATTCGTCGCTTAAACGGTTTATTTCTTCAGCTTGTTGGTTAATGATTTGGTTTAATTGACTTATTTCTTGGTCTTTTTGAGTGATGATCGTTTGATATTCCTTTTCTTTTTGTTGAAATTCAGTGTTTAATTGGTTAATTTCATCTTGGAAGGTTTGTTTTTCTTGTGCGGATAGAGCTTGATTAGTTATTAATTCCTGGTTTTTAGTTTCGATTAAGGATTTTTGTTCTTGGAGTTGGTTTTGGAGATTTTCCATATTTTGATGTTGTTCGTTAATTTGTTCGATTAATTGATTAATTTGTTGGGTCTTTTCCGTGTTGAGAGTTTTTTCTTGGTGCAGATCAGTTTCTAGTTGATTAATCTTTTGATCTTGGGTAAAGATTTCCTTTTCTTTAGAACGGATTTTATCGGTTTGGTGATTGATTTCCTTTTGAAGTTCTTGTTTTTCTTGTTCCGATAGAGTTTTATTAATTTCTAGTTCTTGTTGTTTTTGATTTAAATCATGTTCTAAAATAGCTTTTTGGGTTTCTAAATTAAGACTATTTATTTTTGCTTGTTGGAGGTGAATTTCTAATAAGTTTTTGGCTTTGAGTAATTCTTCAGGAGTTTGTTGGTGAGTTTCGTTTACTTTGTTAGTTTCTTTTATTTCCTCACCAAGTGGTGGTGTTTGTTGGAGTTGTTCTTGTTGGAGATGTTTTGGTTCAGTTGTTGGTTTATTAACTGAACCATTATCAGGGATTGTTAAGGTTATCAGTTATACTTTCGTTAATTGTTGTATCTACGATGTCGTTAGTTTCTTGTGTTTCTTTTTTATTGTTTCTTCTTTAATTTCGTTATTATTAGTTAAAGTTGATTCTTCATTTTCGATAATAGTTGTATTTGGTGCTTGTAAAATGGGTGTTGGGGGATTTTCTATTTTATTAGTTAATTGTTGTGGTGGATTAGGAGTTTTCGTTTCTTCGTGATAAAATTGGTAAAGTTCGTAAGCAGTTGAAGCTAAAGAAACTCAAAATAAAGCTTTACTACCAATTTTAAGGATTTTACCACCGACATTCGCTATTTTAGAAGTAGCTTTTTTTGAATGATAGTTTTAGTTCCTTTTTTAATGGTTTTTTTCTTCCCACTTTTTAACCAATTACCGATTTTGCCTAATCCTAAACAAATGCCGATCACACTTAAAGTAGTCGCTAAATAATATCTAATTTCGTTTGTGGCGAAGGAATGTGATTAGGATCTTTATCATTACCTGTTAATTTATAATAGATATATTCGATAACTTTACGAATTGGTTGAGTAGTTTTATCGTATAACGATTTAGTTTTAGTCACAGCATCACTGGTAAAAGCGTTGATCTGGTCTAAAACTTCAGGGAAGAATTTGAAAAGTGTCCAATAAATTGCCCCTCCGATTAGGATAAATGGTAATAAAAACAAGATTATTTTTATAATTGATTTTAAGATTTTAAGAAACCAATTTTCTTTTTTAGTTTGTGTTTCGATAACTATTTTAGGAGGTTCGGTTATCGGTTTTCTTTTAGTAATGATTATTTTTCCCGTTGATTTTTTTGTAGTTTTTTTTTTTTGTTATTTTTTTATTCATAGTTTTTCTCTCTTTCTTTTAGTTTTAAAAGTTTTTTTAAAATAAAAAAAGACTCTATTTAGAGTCTTTTAATGTTGGTGAAATTATTTTTAATTATTATTTTGAGGTTTTACATGATGTTTATCTTTGAAGATGGATAAAGTTTTACGGATAGGATTGAAGTGGAGGTGGAAATGGGTTAATTTGAAGTTTTCATTGTGAACGAAAGCATCACCAAGGTAATAGTCTTTGTCTTCATCTAAGAAGTGTTTCGGGCCTTTGTATTTAAGGATTAGTTTGTTATCACCTGGGCCTTTGTGTTGTTTTTTTCGAAGTTAATGTAAGAATATAATTGGCTGTCGGCTTTTGCGTCAAAAGATGCACTGTCGAAACCGTCTAAAGTAGTATGATTATAAGTATCGCCATCTTTATTCCATCGGTCGAAAGGATGGCGGTTTTTGATGAAGATAGCTAGGTTGGAAGGTTCGGGTTGGGTACTTATACGATTTTCACAAAGGTGTAATTCTTTTCTTAGTTTTTCTTCTCTAGTTTTTAATCTTTGCATTTTATTTTTAATATCAATGATTTCTTGGTTTTTGTCTTTGATTGTTTGTTCGTATTTTTCAGGATTTTGTTTTCTTGGTGGATTTGGGTTAATTTTTTTGTTGTATTTTCTAAATCAGTTTTAGTTTGAGAATGTTGTTGACGGTAATAGTTAATCCCGTTTAAACCATCAAAGGTGTAGTGACATTCTATCTTAGTTTCATCTTTGGATTTAGCTAAATATTGATTAATTCCTTGACTCCATTGATAATATTGATTTTCACAAGCTTCGCGGCGTTGTTTGGTTTGTTGATAATCAGGGTTAATTTTTAATTTAAGTTTTAAGGCTTCTTCCAGATCGGAAGGTAACATAACTGCGTGATTTAAAGAATTTTTAGTTTGCCATTTAGCGGTTTTTTGTAGGCTTCTTCAATGATTGTGGTTAAATCCCTATTTGATAATTTTTTGCCTTGACATAGTTGGGCGATATCTTTTAAAGCTAAAAAAGTATGATAACTAATTTGATAAGGGATAATGTTATGTTTTAAATAACCTTCAATTTCGCTATCTTTTAAATTACCCACATAGATTTCTTTACTAAAACGACTCCTTAAAGCACTATCAATTTTATCAAGGTTGTTAGTGGCGCCCATTAAGACAATTTTTTTATCAGAACGTTGAAATCCATCAAGTTTATCTAATAAAGTGTTGACAATATTGGCACTGACTGAGGAAGTATTTTTATCACTACGGTTAGGTAAACCATCGATTTCGTCAATAAAGATAATTGTTTTATCATTTTCTTCGGCTTCTTGCCAGATTTTTTCTAAGGCAGCTTTGCCTTCGCCAATGTATTTTTTGGTCTAATTTAGCAGGAATTAAGTTAATAAAGTGAACATTAGCCTCACCACATAAAGCTTTGATTAAAAAAAGTTTTACCTGTTCCTGGTGGTCCATATAAAAGATAGCCTTTCGGACGTATTTTATCAAAGTTAATCAAAGATTGATTGTTTTGAAAATAAGTTAATAAATCTTCTAATTCTTCTTTTTCATTTTCCATTCCACAAACGTCTTTAAAAGTAACTTTATGCTTAATATTTGCTAAAGGTTTATTAGCTTTTAAGAGATTTAATTGAGTGGTTAAATTAGTTTTTTGTTTGGTAAAATAAAGTTTTTGACCTGTTAAGAAAAGATTAAAAGCATTTAAATTTTTTAATTCGGTTTGATTTTTTTGGGTTTCTTTTTTAGTTTTTAATTCTTCGATATTTTTTTGATTAGCTTCGACATAATTAAGAGCTTGATTTAATTGAAAAATTTGTTGTTGGAGATTTTCTTGAGTTTGTAATTGGGTTTTTTCTTCAGCTAATTTTGCTAATTCTTCTTGTTTTTCTTTTTCATTTTGGTTTAAAGCTTTTCTTTGTTCGATTAAATTATTGACTAAGGTTTGTTGAGTTTGTTGTTGATTTTTCAGTTCCGTTAATTGTTGTTGTTTTTGGGTTTTGATCTCAAGGGATAAAGATGGATTGTCTTTTAATTCTTCTTGGCTATTTTTTATTTTTTGGATGATATCAGTGTAATTTTGAGTTTTCGTTTCGATTTGAGTTTTTAATTGTTGATCTTGCTGTTGGAGTTTTTGGATTTTTGTTTGTTGGTTAATGATTTGTTAATCAAATTCTTGTTGTTTAGTTGAATCCAGTTGGGGATGATTAGTTACTTTTCCAATTTTGTTGGGTGTTTGATTAGTTTGATAAAGTCCTATAATTAATAAAATAATTAACCCCAACAGAAGAAATCCTAAAAAACTGAGATAAATTTTGGTTTTTAATTTCATCATTTACCTCCTTTCTCTATGGATTAATTGTAATGTTCTTCGGCTGGCCGCCTAGTTCGCTCTGCTCGTCTTTGAATGCTTTTCTATTATCTAAAATTTATATATCCAGCAATTCTTAATTTATTTAAATCATATGAAGGGAAAAAAATTATTATTTGTAAAACACTAATATATCCCATAGTTCTCAATTCATACAAATTATATCCAAGATTTTCAAACTCTTCTATACTAATATATCCAGCATCTTTTAAATCTTGCAAACTATATCCAAAAGATATTAATTGTTCCAAAGTATATCCAGAAGCTTTTAAATCTTTTAAATTAAAATACGAGATTCTAATAAATTTATTTCTAAACCTTTATCATTAATAAATAATTTCTTAAAATCCGAAATATTTTTATAAATTTTAGTTTTAAAATATTTAACTTTACCATTTTTATCTATTTCTTTAAATCTTTCTGCATTATCATCAAATTCTTCAATAGAATCATCAATATTTTACGTTTCATTAATTTTGAATTAATAGGATTATATTCCATCTAAACGCCATCTGATAAAGTTTTTTTAATTAATTTACCATGTAAACCGTACTCTTCAACATTATTATATTTATCAGTTTTTCAACAAAAGACCAACTTAAGAGTTAGC
>NZ_MAPF01000047.1:0-4229 GCF_002554195.1 New Jersey aster yellows phytoplasma
TATTATTTTTTAAAATTATAAAAAACTTCAATATTATTAAAAACTTCTTTGATTTGTTTTTTAGTTGTTTTTTAAAATGGGGATTTAATTTTCTGAACAAAGGGACAAATTTTTTGTAAATAATGTAATTGATTATTATCTTTTATAAAGGTAATTATTATTTTTTAACCACCTAATTTATTATAATTAAATTTTTTTATTTTTTAATATTTTTTTTAATATTTTTTTAAAAAATTTATTTTATATATAACACAAAACTAATTTTTGAGGACCTAATTAGTTTAGGTTTATTTTAGTTTATTTAATTTTCTGCTTAAAACAAAAAGAGTTTTATGTTTCGTCGATAATTACCTTTTTAGTAGGTATTTTTCTTTTTGAAATTATAAATAATATCTAAAACAATTTTTTGTTTCTTGTCAGCTCATTCATAGGATATATAAGGAGCTAAAAAAATGTTTTTAGAGAGGAATTGAATGTTAAGACAAAAATTATTTAAAGATTTTTTTAAAAATAAAAAGAATTTAGAAATTCGTAATCAATTAATCGAACTTCATTTGCCTTTATTAAAAAAACTAGCTTATCATTTTAAATATTACCCTAAAGTTTTAACTAAGGAGGATTTATATCAAGAAGGGATTTTAGGATTAATCAAAGCTCTAAATAATTACCAAGATTTAGGTTATGACTTTATCGCCTATGCAACACCAACAATAAAAAAAGCCACTCACCTTCAATTCCCCAAAAAACAAACAAACTACCGCCCAAAAACCAAACTCTATTTGTAGACCCTCAAATCTTAGATGAAATAAAAAAATATAGAATAGAAATAATCAAAAATCATCATTCCGAAGAACATAATAATATAACTCTAAACAAACACATAAAACCCAAAATAATACCCTTAAAAAAAACATTTCTCTATCTTCCCCAAATATAAATATCTCAACGAACAAAAAGACTGCATTAAAGAATTAATAAGTAAGATAACCATAGATAAACTAGACACTTTAAAATTATATAAATTAGATGCTAAAAAAGTAGATAAATATAACAATCCTATCAAAACAAACTATAAAAAAGGTTTAAATGTTATTTATTATCAATTGGAAGATTTAAAACACATCAAATTATTTTTAACCAAAAATAAACAGGGCTATCGGGTTAAAAAAATTAGGTCTGGTTATTTATCAAATTTTAATAAAAAATAAATAAACAATTTATTATTACCATCTTATTACCATTTGACCCCTTTAATTTCTTTGACAAAACCAAACATTTTTAAGGAGTGATATTTTATATATTATATCGATAATGATAATGATACTTGATATTTGATATTATCGTTGTATCTTTTAACTATCATTATTATTTTTCGATATATAAATAACTCCCTATTTTTCCTTTTCATTATTAAAAATAGTTGTTTAAAATTATCCAAACAAAATACCCTAACGCGCTGAAGCGCTAATGACAATTATAAGTACACATAAATAAAAAAAGAAGAAAACTAAAAATCCCCCAGTTGCGCGCGACCCCCCTTTTTTTAAATAAATATAATCATTCAGAGTTATAATGGTTATGTATATGATATAAAAAAAGGAAACAATATTTAAATCATGAAAAAAAATAGTTAAAATAATAGAAAAAGAGAAACAAAAAATAAATTATTACAAACTCTAATGAAAAAAACCAAAAAACTGATAAAAAAACTGTTTTTGAATTAGTTAAACAATTTAATCAAAAACTAAATTTAACAACCATTTTAAAAACTATCAAAACCAAAAGAAGCACTTATTATTGGTTGAAAGTCGAAAATAAAATAAAAGCAAAAAAAGAAAAATACTTATTACAACAAAATCGCATTAAAGCTTTATGTTTACAAGAAAAATATTTTTGCGGTCATCGTAAAATCAATGATTTATACCAAAAAACTTTTAACGAAAACATTACCAAGAAAAAAATTTATACTATTATGAAAGAAAACGGTATTTTTTGTCGTTTAAGAATTAAAAAAATAAATATTATTATAAAAATAATTTAAAAGCTAAATTAAAAGTGGTAGACAATTTAATTAATCAAGACTTTATATCAACTCAACCCATGCAAAAACTATTTACCGACATAACTTATTTCAACTCCCCAAGGATTTTTATATTTTTCTTGTATTATTGATTCTTTCAACAACCAAATTATCGCTTCCCACACTTCCAAACATCAAAATAAAGAATTAGTTTTAAACACCATCCAAAAATTACCTCTATTAAAAGAACCTTGTATTATTCACTCAGATAAAGGAACAGTTTATCAATCACAAAAAGTCCAACAAATTTTAACGAAAAAAAGGTTTTTTAATTAGCATATCGAGAAAAGCCACTCCTCGCGATAACGGTGTAATTGAAAACTTTTCCGGTCAAATGAAAACTATCTTACAACATCAACATCCTTTTTTATTTCAAAAATCACCTGAAAAAGTTAAAAAAATAATCAATTATTTCCCCAAATTTTGGAACAATCAATGGATTTTAGCTAAATTAAATTATTCATCACCTTCTCAATATTGTCAAAATTTTAGATAATAATTTTTTTATTTCAAATTTTCAACATTGAAAAAGGTTATCTTTTTTGCGCATTTTTTAATCAAAATAACATAATTATGTAAAAAAATAATTATAATTCCATTTTCTTACCACTTTTTTAATTTTTTTTACCTAACTATATAGTGTAAAGATAAAATATGACAAAAAAATATCTTTTGAAACTAAAAGTTTTAGAAACTTTTTGAAATTTTAAAAAAATATTTCCTTAGTTTGAAAAGATATGAAATTATCTACTTAATTTTAAGTCTTAAAGAACAATTTTAAAGACAAAATTTGTCTAAAAAAACGGAACAGCGCAAGTGTCTAAACTTTTGGAACACCTCATCATTAAGAGAAGATTATCCTTCTTATAATGATGAAAATATTTTAACATAAATAATTTTTTAGTATTATTAGTAGCTACCAAAATTAAAGGTTTTTCTTTTTATCTTAATTTTTCAATTAAAATGGTAGTTTTGCCAGAACCAGCAAGGGGACTTTATAGGAGAGGGTGTAATAGTTAATCTAAGTATACTTCGGCTGGCCTCCTAGTTCGCTCTTCTCGTCTTTGGATATGAATATAATATTATTAATGATTTATGATTTTTTTAATAGTTCCATCAGGGTTATAATAAATTTTATTAATTATTTTACCTGTTTGGTGATCGTATTCCTCAATATAATCAATTGTTTTGCCATCGGATTCAAATGTTGTTTCTTTAATTATTTTACCTGTTTGTTGATCGTATTCCTCAATATAATATATTGTTTTACCATCAGGTCTATAAATAGTTCTTGTAATTAATTTTCCTGTTTGTTGATCGTATTCCTCAATATAATATATTGTTTTACCATCGTAATAATCAATTTCGGACGGATATTTATAAAGTTTGGTTTTAAAAAATTTAACTTTACCGTTTTTATCTATTTCTTTAAACTTTTCTTCATTATCATCAAATTCTTCAATAGAATTATCAATATTTTTACGTTTCATTAATTTTGAATTAATTGGATTATATTCCATCCAAACGCCATCTGATAAAGTTTTTTTGATTAATTTACCATGTGAACCATACTCTTCAACATTGTTATATTTATCAGTTTTTTTCAACAAAAGACCATTATTTTTATCATATTCAAAAATATTATTATCATTATCAATTTTTTTAACTAATTTATGAGTAAATAAATTATAATATTCTTTTTCTCCGTTACCTCTTATAAACTCATAAGGAACACTTTTTAAATGTTCGTTTTCTTCTTTAAGTTTTTTATTTTCAATATATATATCATTATTTAACTCTCTTGCTTTTGCTTTAATATCTACTTCTTGTAATTTACGTCTTTCTTCGGTTTCTAAATGATATTTATAAGAAATCCCACCTATCCAAAACACAAAAAAAATTAATGTTCCAGTAGTAATTAAAAAAGGAATTATTTTATAATGTTTATTGCCTATTCTAAAACTTGACATTTTTAAACCTCTTTTCTATTATCAAAAAATAATTAAAGCATTTTTTTAGCATTTTCAAATACCCATAAATATAGGAAATTAATAAAAAATGATAAAACGAAACTCAATATTATTATAACCTTTTTAAACAAGAATAAAAAGAATTTTAAAACAATTGAAATAATGTCTAATATTCTTAA
>NZ_MAPF01000048.1:0-7443 GCF_002554195.1 New Jersey aster yellows phytoplasma
CAAAAAATAAATAACAGAGCCACCAACAGCAACACTAAAATCATCTTTGCTATTTCTTTTATTTTCCCCCCACATACTTTCACTAGGATCCATTAATTTTGACCAGTAAGACTTGTTATATAACTTTTAATATATCCTATAATAGTATAAAAAACATCAATAAAATTTTTAATATTTGCATTAAAAAATACAAAAAATGAACTAAATAATTTTAAAGGATAAATTAAAGTTGTCAAATGTTCCCACATAAAAATAAATATAGTTTTTATAATATTATAAATATTAATAAAATTAATATTCCAACCAACATTAAAACCAAATAAAAAAGATGATTTAGTAAGAAAAATATTATAAAATAAATCATATAATAAATAAAAAAACTTTAAAATCAAAAGAAATTAAATATTTTAAAAATTAAAATTAAAAAATCATTTTCAGTATCATCAATAGATTCCGTAATTAAAGGATTTTTTATATTATTTAATTGTTTTTTTAATTTTAAATTCTCTTTTAAAATTTCATCTAATTTTTTATTATTATCTTTTTCATCAAAAATACCCTCAGAAAAATTAAGACCTCCATGTTGAGGTGTTCCAAAAGTTTAGACACTTTTTACTTTTTAAAAATTCTTTAAGGCTAACTATTAAGTTAGTCTTTTTTTGTTTCAAGACTGAAAAATAATTTCATATCTTTTCTAAAAAAATGTTTTTAGAAAGGAATTGAATGTTAAGACAAAAATTATTTAAAGATTTTTTAAAAAATAAAAAGAATTTAGAAATTCGTAATCAATTAATCGATTTACATTTGCCCTTAGTAAAAAAACTAGCTTATCATTTTAAATATTGCCCTAAAGTTTTAACTAAGGAGGATTTATATCAAGAAGGGATTTTAGGATTAATCAAAGCTCTAAATAATTACCAAGATTTAGGTTATGACTTTATCGCCTATGCAACACCAACAATAAAATCAGCAATCAATGAACTAATAAGAAAAAGCCATTCACCTTCAATTCCCCAAAAAACAACCAAACCAAACAATATCAGTTTTAAAGAAGAACAATACAAACAACCTAATTGGGATAAAATCCTTAATCCGCATCAATTATGGCTAAAACAAGTAAAACATGAATTATTAATAAAAAACTAAAAACTAAACTAAGTAAAAATGAATTCAATGTTATTTGTTTAAATTTTGGTATCTCATTAGAAAACAACAACAAACCTAATCAACAACCCCTATCCAATCATGCAATCGCCCAAAAACTTAATTTAAAACTCTCACAAATTGAAGATTTAAAAGATAATGCAATTAGAAAACTAAACCCAAATTATAAAAATAAGGAGAAATAAAATGTTAAATAAAGTCCAATTAATCGGTAATATTGCGCTGTTCCGTTTTTTAATACAACTTTTGTCTCTAAAATTATTCTTTAAAACTTAAAATTAAGTGATAATTTCATATCTTTTCAAACTAACAAAGTATTTTCATTAGACGAAAAAAGTGTCTAATGTTTTTTATATAATTTGCTAGTTTCAAAAGATATTTATACTAATATTTTACCCCTTCACTATATAGTTAGGTAAAAAAAGTTAAAAAGTCGTCAACAAAATGAAAAGAAAATGATGTTTATTATTAATAAAAACATTTTATTGAAAAAAAGGCGCAAAAAAGATACCTTTTTAAAAGGTCTATTTTGAAAGCTATTTTTTTAATTGTTTTATCTTAAACTTTACGCATATTGGATAGGTGAAAGATAGTTTAATTTAGCTAAAATCCATTTTTTATTCCAAAAAGCAGGCAATTGGTTAATGATGGTTTTCATTTTTGTCATTGGATTTTGAAATAAAAAAGGATCGCGATAAAATAAAATACTTTTCATTTGGCCGAAAAAGTTCTCAATGACGGCGTTATCACGAGGGGCGGCTTTTCTCGGCATGATGATTAAAAAAACCCTTTTTTCGTTAAATTTTGTTGGACTTTTTGTGATTGGTAAACTGTTCCTTGATCTGAGTGAATAATACAAGGTTTTTTTAGTTTTGGCATTTTTTTGATAGTATTTAAAACTAAATTTTTATTTTGATGATTAGAAATATGAGAAGCGACTATTTGATTGTTAAAAGAGTCGATAATACATGAAAAATATAAAAAACCTTGTGGAGTTTTAAAATAAGTGATGTCGGTAAATAGTTTTTGCATCGGTTTATAAGTTTTAAAATCTTGATTAATTAAATTAGGAACTATTTTTAATTGAGATTTTAATTGTTGATAATGATATTTATTTTTTTGCTTCTTAAACGACAACAAATCCCTTTTTCTTTCATGATGAAATAAACTTTTTTCTTAGTGATGGGTTCATTAAAGATTTTTTGATATAAATGAGTGATTTTACGATGGCCAAATAAATATTCATGCATTTTACATAAAGATTCAATACGTTTTTGTTTTAAAAGATATTGTTCTTGTTTTATTTTAATTTTATGGTTAACTTTTAACCAATAATAATAAGTACTCCTTTTAGACTAAACTAACCAATTATGGGACTAAGAATCCATAATATTAATAAATGCCATCCAACATATACCTAAAAAATATTTCAATATTCAAACTTGACCTTCAATTGAAGGTCTTTTTTTTATATCAAAAATAACAAAAAACTAAAAACTAACTAAAAGGAGAAAAATATGAAAAAAGAAATAAATCAAGGAATCATTAAGGGCGGTTGGGAAACAAAATCAACCCCCAAAGACTTAGTTCAAATCAAAAACTTTTTACAAACATTAAAAGGAGAATTATTAAATATTACAATTGTTTCTCATTCTAAAAAGAAAAATTCCTATCAACAAACAAACTACCGCCCTAAAAACCAAACTCTATTTGTAGACCCTCAAATCTTAGATGAAATGAAAAAGTATAGAATAGAAATAATCAAAAATCACTCTTCCGAAAACGATAATAATCTAACCCTTACCAACCCAATAACACCCCAAAACACCAAAATAATACCCTTAAAACACATTTCCCTATCTTCCAAATTAATTATCTTAACGAACAAAAAGATTATATTAAAGAATTAATAAGTAAGATAACCATAGACAAACTAGAAACTTTAAAATTATATAAATTAGATGCTAAAAAAGTAGATAAATATAACAATCCTATAAAAACAAATTATAAAAAAGGATTAAATGTTATTTATTATCAATCGGAAGATTTAAAACACATCAAATTATTTTTAACCAAAAATAAACAGGGCTATCGGGTTAAAAAAATACATCCCATGTATAAATATATATCTAAAATCAAATAAACACTTAACTAACAGTTTTATAACACTTCACTAACAGTTTTATAACACTTTCAATATTTAAAATTCTTTGACAAAACCAAACATTTTTAAGGAGTGATATTTTATATATTATATCGATAATGATAATGATACTCGATATTTGATATTATCGTTGTATCTTTTATCTATCATTATTATTTTTCGATATATAAATAACTCCCTATTTTTCCTTTACATTATTAAAAAGAGTTGTTAAAAATTATCCAAACACAATACCCTAACGCGCTGAAGCGCTAATAACAATCATAAGTACACATAAATAAAAGAAGAAGAAAAATAAAAATCCCCCAGTTGCGCGCTACCCCCCTTTTTTTAAATAAATATAATCATTCAGAGTTATAATGGTTATGTATATGATATAAAAAAAGGAAACAATATTTAAATCATGAAAAAAATAGCTAAAATAATAAGAAAAAGAGAAACAAAAAAATAAATTATTACAAACTCTAATGAAAAAAACCAAAAAACTGATAAAAAAACTGTTTTCGAATTAGTTAAACAATTTAATCAAAAACTAAATTTAACAACCATTTTAAAAACTATCAAAACCAAAAGAAGCACTTATTATTATTGGTTGAAAGTCAAAAATAAAATAAAAGCCAAAAAAAGAAAAATACTTATTACAACAAAATCGCATCAAAGCTTTATGTTTACAAGAAAAATATTTTTGCGGTCATCGTAAAATCACTGATTTATACCAAAAAACTTTTAACGAAAACATTACCAAGAAAAAAATTTATACTATTATGAAAGAAAACGGTATTTTTTGTCGTTTAAGAATTAAAAAAAATAAATATTATTATAAAAATAATTTAAAAGCTAAATTAAAAGTGGTAGACAATTTAATTAATCAAGACTTTATATCAACTAAACCCATGAAAAAACTATTTACCGACATCACTTATTTCAAAACTCCCCAAGGATTTTTATATTTTTCTTGTATTATTGATTCTTTCAACAACCAAATTATCGCTTCCCACACTTCCAAACATCAAAATAAAGAATTAGTTTTAAACACCATCCAAAAATTACCTCTATTAAAAGAACCTTGTATCATTCATTCCGACCAAGGCACAGTTTATCAATCACAAAAAGTCCAACAAACACTAATTAAAAAAGGTTTTTTTAATCAGCATGTCGAGAAAAGCTACTCCACGTGATAACGCTGTAATTGAAAACTTTTTCGGCCAAATGAAAACTATCTTACAACATCAACATCCTTTTTTATTTCAAAAATCACCTGAAAAAGTTAAAAAAATAATCAATTATTTCCCTAAATTTTGGAACAATCAATGGATTTTAGCTAAATTAAATTATTCATCACCTTCTCAATATTGTCAAAATTTTAGATAATAATTTTTTTATTTCAAATTTTCAACCTTGAAAAAGGTTATCTTTTTGCGCATTTTTTTAATCAAAATAACATAATTACGCAAAAAAATAATTATGTTTTCATTTTCTTAACGGAATTTTAACTTTTTTTACCTAACTATATAGTGTAAAGATAAAAATATTTAATAAAAATATCTTTTGAAACTAATGAATTATTAAAAGTTTTAGAAACTTTTTGAAATTTAAAAAAAATATTTCCTTAGTTTGAAAAGATATGAAATTATCTACTTAATTTTAAGTCTTAAAGAACAATTTTAAAGACAAAATTTGTCTAAAAAAACGGAACAGCGCATTGATTTTAATCATGATTTGTTTGCCTCCTTTGGTTTTTAGTTTAATGACCTTGTAAGTTGTTGTGTGTTTGGGTAAAAGAAAAAGACCCTGGGAGAGGTCTTTTTTGTGAATATTATTTAATTTTATTTTAGCGTTTGGGTGTTATCGATTTAGGGGGTTATTTGGTTGATTAGGGTTGATGGGTTGTTGCCCGATAATTCTTAATCTATCATAAAGATTGTTTAGCTCTAAATATATCGCTCGGTTTCTGATATTTAATTCTAAGTTTGCAAAAGATCTTATTGGATTTAAACTCATTTGGTTGGATAATTGTTTTTTTTCTAAAGCTAATTCCAAAATTCTATTATTAATTTCTCTTATTTCATTTCTTATTTCATTATTGTTATTATCGTTATTCATCGCCATTAATTGTTGATTATTTATTATAAATAACAATCCTACAAAGATTATTAAACAAAGATAAATTATTTTACATTGAGTTGTTGATTTTAACATTAATTAAATCTCCTTTTATTTATATTTAATTAATATATTTAATTATTATTTAATGTTTTATTAGAATTATTCGATTGGCCTTGGAATGTTTTGGGTTTCTTGTGTTTGGGGGTTTATTGTATGATGTCTCGCATTTGAATCTGTTGCATTATCATATATATTTCCATATTTATCTTAACTATTTCCGTTCTAACATGACATAATCTTTCAATATTTACATTATTTCTTGGTTCTTGAGATAGTACTATTTCTTGTGACTTTAATTCATTTTTTCTTTCTTCTAATCGGATCTTTTGTGTTTCTAAAGTTATTCCAGGTAAAGCATACAAACATTTAGTATTAAAAATAAATAATAAACCTATAAAAGTAAATAAAAAAACACTTATTATTTGAAATTTATTTTTTAATTTAATCATTAATTATCACTCCTTTATTTTTAGAATCATTCTTTTTATAACTTTCTGGTTTATCAACCGAATATATATTAGAATTGTTTTTTGTTAAATTAATATATTGAAGATCGCCAGATAAATTATTATTATTTTCTGTTAAAGAATGTAAATTATTTTGAAAACTTTCTGGTCGATTATCATATGGCGTTGATAATTGATGATTATTTTTTCTTTTATTATATTTTTGAATTGTCTTTTGTAATACAAGTTTGTTTATACAAAAGTTCTGATTTTTTTCATTATTGAATTTGAAGTTTGTTAATTCGTTTTGTATTGAAAATTCTGCTTGTACATATAAGGCATATTCTTCATCATTGGAAATTTCATTATTATTGCTATTTTTATTTCCCATCGCCATAATATAATTATTACTAGTAATTAAAAATAATCCTAAACCAAAAAATACAAATATATTTAAGAATAATAAATGATGTTTAATTTTAAACATTAATAATGCTCCTTTTATTTTTAATCCCTCAGTTGAGGTGATTTAGTAGAGGGAATTGAAATTTTAATAATTGATGTTGATTATTCAACGTCTTCTGTTATTAGAGTTATTTAATTGATTGCGATTGTTTTCGTGAGGCATAGCATTATGTAAAATAATCTGTTGATTTGAGATACGTTGACTTAATTGTATATTTTGTCTTACAAGATTATTAATAATTTCTTTGGAAGCATTATTATTTCTAGCATTAAAAATTTGTTGGACTATTATAGCTTGTTCGCGATTCATTTCTTGTAAAATGCGCGCTTGAGTTTCAAAATTAGTGTTATGATGACCGTTATTTGGTGTTGCATTACCATTATGCATCGCCATTAATGGATTATTAAAAATAAATAATATTCCTATAAAAGTTATTAAACAAAGATAAATTATTTTAATTTTTTTTTGTAATTTAATCATTTTCAAATATAACTCCATTCTTAATTCGTATAAAATTATTTTTTAGAATCATCAGGTTGTTTTGAAGAAGAACCTTCTTCTTTTAAATTTTTCGTTTCCTCTTCGGCTTTTTGTTTTAATATTTCCATTAATTCAGGGTTTTCTAAAATTTTTATAATTTCATTATTTTTTTCAATTGAATATTCTTTAAATTCTTTATGTATTGTATAAAATCTTTTTATATCTTCTTTTTGTTTTTTGTTTTTTTCTTCTGATTTATTAATTTTCGGAATATCTCTTTTTTTATCACTAGATTCTTTTTTAGGTGAAGCTATTACTTGATTTATATTAATAAATAATAAACCTATAAATACAAATAAATAAATACTAATTATTTTAAATTGATTTTTTAGTTTTAACATTAATTAAATCTCCTTTTGTTTTACCCCTCATTTGGGTTGATTTCGTAGAGGGAGTTGAGAGAGGATAGGGCTGATTGTTTGTATTCTTTTAACCTTCTATCGAAAGATTTAATAGAATTATTTTTCAAGCCTTCAGCACCTTCGAGTTGGTTGGTT
>NZ_MAPF01000049.1:0-12525 GCF_002554195.1 New Jersey aster yellows phytoplasma
TCGAAAGATTTAATAGAATTAATTTTTCAAACCTTCAGCACCTTCGAGTTGATTGGTTTTTGGTGGTTCTATGTCTCGTTTGGTTCTTGGTGGATGATTTATTTTTGGATTGTTATCTAATTCTTCATGAAAATTTGATAATGATTTCAGTTCTTGTTTGGTTTCGTAAAGACCTTCAAAAATTCCAATAATAAAAGAAATGACTAAAACGGTGATAATTAAAATAGCTATCCGATATTTTTTAAAAAAGTTCATCATTTCATAGCCTTTCCGATAATAGGAGTAATTGATATTATCTTTTAAAGAAATTAATTACTGCTATTATAACATTTTTATTGTTTTAATTTTAAAGAAAAAGTTTTTTTACGCTGGGATAGATATTAATTCAGGTATTTTGTTTTGATTAGTTTGTTTAATTCTTTTTTGGGTTCTTGTGTAGTTAGGGTTTTGAAGTTTTAGTTCTTCTTTGATTGTGTTTATTTCTTCGTCGATGGGTTCTAGTTTTATTTCTAGTTGTTCTTGTTGTATATTTTCTTGTTTCATTCGATTATTATATTCTTCTAGTTTTTTTTGGTAGTCTTTGTGGTCGGCGTCGATTTTGGCTAGGTCGCGGTCGATGTCTTTGGTATACATTTCTAAGGCTTCTTTGGTAATCATTGGGAGTGATTCTTTGTTTTCATTCGCTACTTCGTTGTACATATGCCATAAACGGTGTCCTTCGTGAAGAATTAAAGTGGCTTTCGTCATCCCTTGTGAGAATTTACGTGTAAAAGTAATCGATTTGCCTATGATTTTCATACCATATTTTGCAGGGATTAAGTCAGTTATTTTGTCAAAGGTTTTGAATCCCCATTTGATGATATTACCAGCCGATGCTTCGTTTTCTTTTTCATAGGTTTGCATTCGAATATGCATTGCTTGGTATTTTTCTTTTAGAGATTTATATAAATCTTGTTCTAATTTGATTTCAGCAATTTTTTGATTTACTTGGTTGATGTTTGTTTGAATGTCGTCGCGACGTTGTTCGACGGATTGGATTAAATTAAAATAAGATTTTTCATCAGCGTTTAATTCATTAAATCTTTTTTTAAATTATTTTTCAAGCCTTCAGCGCCTTCGAGTTGGTTAGTTAAGGATTTTTATTTTTATTTCTAATGTTCCTATTTGGCTTTTTATTTCGGTAATTTGTTTAACTAATGCAATCTTTTTGTCATAAAGGATATCTAATTTAGTGCGTAATTTTTCTTTTTCAGTTAAATCAGTCGATTCCGTGATTTGTTTTTCTGTTAGTTTTATTTCTTTTTCTTTGTTGGCTAATGCTTCTTCTTTTTGTTTTAGTTGTTCTTTTAAGACATTAATGTTATTTTCAGTTTCTTGTTTTTGAGTTTTGATTTCGTTAATCTTTGTTTCTGTTTGGTTTATTAATTCTTTGATTTTTTCTTTTTGTTCTTGGGTTATTTTTTGTTCTTCATAGAGTTTTTTTAATTCGACCTCTACTTTGGTTAATTCTTGTTCCCAATTATCTTTTAGTCCTTGGTAATTGTTGATGACTTCATCGTACTTATCAATGGCTTTATCAATTTCTTGGGCTAATTGGCCTGCGTATTTACTAGATGGTTCTTTTGGTTTATGAAAGAAACATAAGTAAATGAAACTTAAAATACCGATAATAATTAAAAAATAAGTTAAATAGCCTTTCCATGTATGGTTGTTGTATGTTGTTTGGTTGGTGGAAAGTTTTCTTTTAAAGAAAAGGACGATGCCAAAGATGGCGGAAGCCATTAAAAACCAAGTGAAATAAGATTTAAAGGTTAGATAAGTTTTAATTAAGTCTAAAGGTGTTTTCATAATTATTTACCTCCTTTCGCTTTAATTTCTTGTTCGATAGTGTTTAAAATGGTGTCATCTTGTGAGATTATCATTTTGTAAGCTTGTTTTAAATCTTCTTGATTGATTTCGTTTCTTCGTGTTTCTCCTTGGCCTCGGTTTTTAGCGAAGGTTGCTACTGTTGTTTTTAAGAGGTTTTCTAGAGTACGATTGGCTTTTTTAAATTGGTGGTTAACTGGTAACCTTTCTAAGGATTCATTGATAATATTGTATAAATATTTTTTCGCTTCTTCACTGTAAGGGTTTTTACGTTTGTTGATTAAGAATTCTAAAAAGGCTTTTCTTTCTTCTTTATTGCCTGGTTTAACTTCGATGTTATAAGTGAATCTTGATTTGATAGCTTCATCGATTTGGGCGATATGGTTTGTAGCGCCAATGATGAAAATTGGTTTGTCTTTGTTGTTTTCGAATGATGTCATTTCGGTTTTGAATTGGTTAACGATATTTGCATCTTCAGATCCAGGTTTTAAAGTGTTTATGGCTGTAAAGATAGTTTCACACTCGTCTAAGAAGATAATAGCTCCTTTTCCTTTTTGAGCTTCTTCACGTGCTTTGATGAATAATTCTGTTACCATTCTAGGACCTATTACACAATATGTTTGTGAAAAAATAGCACTACTTACTTCAAAAAGGGGAGATTAGTTTCTTTAGCTAAAGCTCTGGCTAAGGTTGTTTTCCCAGTACCAGGAACTCCATACATTAAAATGCCTAAGGGCGAATCAACCTCACCAATATTGGTATAGTTTTCTTTATTGTTAAGGTAATCAATAAAACCTTCTACGGCTTGTTTTTCTTCTTTGAAACCGATTAATTGGTTGAAAGAAGGGAATTTTTGGTTGTTAGAAGGAGTAAATAATGATTCTTCTTGATTATTTAATTGTTTTAAATTAGTTTTTGTTTCTTCTTGTGATTCTTTATTTGTATTGGTAATTTGGTTTTGAATTATATCTTTGTTTTGTTGGAGTTTGTATTTCATTTCTTGGAGATTTTTATTTTGATTTTCTAATTTTTTATGATGGGTTATGAGATTTTTTTCAGTTTCTGTTAAAGTTTGATGATGAATCCAAACATAAGTACTTAAAAATAAGACCATAGATGTTATGATGATTATTATTAAATTAGTTGAATTTTCATTATTTGTTTTTGATAGTCATTTTAGTTCCTTTCTAACAAAAAAAAGACCAATTAATGATTGGTCTTTTGGATGTTTTATTATGATAAATTAGAGATTTTATTTTCGATTGTTTGACTTCCTCCGTCGAAGGCTTTTCCTTGGGAATCGACTAATTCGTAATCACAAATTAACTCTAATTGAGGGTTTTTATTAGTAATGATTTCTTTTTGTTCGATGCTAATTTGGATCTTAAGTGAACCAATGCCCTTATCATTTAATCTTATTTGTGGGCGTTTAGTATCATTGTAATCATTATTATCCACTTTTAAACCAACATTTAAATATTTTTCAGGATTGGTAAAAGTTTGAAGCGTGTCATATTTAGTTGATATTTTCAAATATAAAGGAACATTAATATCCATTCCGTCGGAGTTAAGAGTTGCTTCGTGTTCGATCGTAATTAAGTGATTATATTTTTGTTCGTTTAAGTTTGGAATGGGAATTGGTAAAAGGGTTTTATCTTCATTATTGCCGCCTGTTCGTTCAATAGTGAAAAAAGGAAGATTGTTCATTAATTGAATTTTTTCTTTTCTTTGTTTAGAAAAGTAATTAGTTAAAGCGAAAATGGATGTGGTAGTGAAAAAGATAGCGATAATAATTGTGATAATAGTTAATATTTTATTTTTGTTTTTTATTTTTTTATTCATATTATTTAGTTCCTCCTGGGATGAGAGATTTAATCAATTCAAGAGAATTATTAATTCCTGTTGTTAACCAGGGAATTTTATTATCGTAGTAAATAATAATGACTTGTAAAATAAAATGTAAAATGATCGTTATGTAAGCTATTTTTTTAATAAATTGCGTTTTTTTATTGGGATAATAGTTATATTTTCTTGTTTGGGGTTAGTTATTGTTTTTATTTCTTGGTTTTGGTTTGTTTCGTGAGTATTGGGTTTTGTTTTTTCTTAATGATTTTATTCATATTTAATTTCTCCTTTGTTGGTTGATATTGGTTTATTCTAATGTTAAATCTTTTACTTTATCTTTAATGGTTTTAGATAATTTGAAAGAGACAACGGTTTTCGCAGAGATTTTGAGTTTTTTGCCTGTTTGGGGATTTCTACCAGTGTAGGCTTTACGAGTTTTTAAGATGAATTTACCTATTTTAGAGGATAAAATTACTTCTTCGTTGGAAGTAATGGATTCTATTAGGGTATGTTCGAATGAATGGTAAAATTCTTCTGTTTTTGAAATTGAGGTTTTATTTACCTCAGCTATGTTTTTAATTAATTCTTTTTTAGTCATATTTTTTTCTCCTTTTTGTTTGGTTTATTATTTTTTTAGTTTTAGATTTTAATTTGCTGCGGTCTTTGAAGTAAGTACCGCGGGCGATTTCAGTAATGGCGTCGCTCATATGATTTTTTATTCTCCTTTCTGGTTTTCTTTTAAAAAGTTAAGATGTTTAATATCAATGTTCTTTTATTTTAAAATGGTAAATTATCAGTTTGAGATTTATTATCTAAAAAGATGACTTTATGTACGATCACTTTTGTATTTGTTTTCTTTTGGCCTTCGTTATTGGTATATTTTTGGATGGATAATGTTCCTTCGAGATAAATTTTCGATCCTTTATGTAAGTATTTATGAAAATTTTCAGCTTGGGTTCTAAAAACTACACAAGGAATATATTGAACTTTGTCTTTGGTTTGGTTAACAGCTAATTGAAAATCTATTTTTGTAATTTGTTCGTTATTACTGTTAATGTATTGTTTTTCGAGGTCATGTGTAATTCGACCGATTAATTGAATGTTGTTTAACATAATTTTATTTCTCTTTTCTTATTTTTTATTTTTTTAATAATTGGTAATAATGATTTCATGATTATTGTTTTTATTTGTCAAATTATGGCTAGTACTAGATTTGATACTTTGGAAGTAATAATTTTTAAATAATGCTCTAATTTCGGGAGTATCATAATTGGTGTATAACCATTTAACTCCTCTTTTATCAGCTTTTTCGAGACAGTTGAATAATTTAACTTGTTCAGTAAAACCAAAAACTCCTTTGTCAAAAGATGATATAGTGATGTTTTTGCCGTTGTAATAAGGTGGATCGATAAACAAAAAATCATCTTTCTTGGTGGCGGCAATTATTTTTTGATAATCAGTACATAACAAGACATGTTTATTTTTTTGAAAATGTTTTTGTAAGGAGAATAAATCATTTAAATTTAATAGGCTAGTTTTATATTTAGACTTATAACCAAAATTTGTATATAAGGATGTATTATCTTTGTATCTTAAAATGCCACGAAAACAATATTTACTTAAAATAAAGAAAAGCGATGCTTTGGTTGATCTATTTTTATTTTTAGTTAATAAATGATTATATTGGTTTAATAATGTTTTAAAAGCTTCTTTTTGTTGTTTTTGTTGTGATTTGGGATATTGATAAATAAAGTTTTCAAAAGCTAATGCTTTATTATAAAAATCTTGAGGATTATATAAAATACTTTTCCATATTTGGATGAGTTGTGTGTCATTATCGTTTAAAATGGCTTTTTTAGGCATTAAGGATAAATATAAAGCGCCGCTCCCTAAAAAAGGTTCGTAATAAGTTTTAAATTTTTTAGGAATTAAAGGTAAAAGATGTGGTAATAATTTCTTTTTACAACCAACCCAATTAATGAATTTTTGCATTTTTGTATTCCTTAATCCATAAATAAAATAAAAAGACAATATCCGAAATAAGGCTTATCGTTGTGTTAGCTTTGATTCCTAAATTAAAATCAAAAAATAACGTCATAAGATTTGTAATTATAAAACCGATATAGGTTAAAGTTAAGATAATTAAAATATTTTTAGGTTTTAAGTTCATTGATATTTCCTTTCTTAATATAAAAAGACCTTATTCGGGTCTTTTTATTTTTTTAATTTATTGATGGCGATGTTTTTAATATTTTCTACTTGTCTTAAGGTTAAATTTAGTATTTGGGCTATTTCGTGATTAGAATAACTAGGTTGATAATCTTCGTTGATATTTCCTAAAGGAACTCCAAAATTTAATCTTATGACATTAAACTCCTTTTTACTTAATTTGGTTTTTTAGCTTTTTTAAAAAGAGTTCATGATGAATTTGTTTTAACCATAATTGATTAGGGTTAAGGATTTGATAATGCCATGTATGTTTTTCTTCTTGAAAAGAAGGATTATTGGTTTTATGAATCTTTTGAGGAACGGAAGGTGAATGACTTTTTCTTATTGATTCTCTGATGTCTGATTTGATAGTTGGCGTCGCATAAGCGATAAAGTCATAACCTAAATCTACATAATTATCTAAAGCCTTGATCAATCCTAAAACTCCTTCTTGGTATAAATCTTGTTTTTGAAGTACGCATGGATAATATTTAAATTTAGAAACTAGTTTTTTTACTAAGGGCAAATGTAAATCGATTAATTGATTACGAATTTCTAAATTCTTTTTATTTTTTAAAAAATCTTTAAATATTTTTTCTCTTAACATTTAATTCCTTTCTAAAAATATTTTTAGAAAAGATAGGAAATTATTTTTTAGTCTTTGAAAAGAAAAAAAGACTAACTTAATAGTTAGTCTTAAAGAATTTTTAAAAAGCAAAAAGTGTCTAAAGTTTTGGAACAGTTCATATCGCCCATAACCTAGAAAAACAACATATCAATAGCAACAACGAACAAATCCCAAAAATAGATTTCAATTTAGCAATTAACAACAAGGATAAAGTGCAATACATCCCTTGTGTAGTGTTTCGTAATCAAGCTGAAAACATGAGTATGTATTTACATAAAGGTTCAAAAATATATGCAGAAGGCGCATTATTAATCCCAAAATATACCACCAACGAAGGTAAAACACGAACCACCACCAAAGTAATTATCCAAAACGTCATCTTTTTAGACAACAAATCCAAATAATATTAATACAATTAAGTCCCCAAAAGGGACTTTTTTTATAAACCAAAAGGAGAAAAAAATATGAATAAAAAAGAATTAATTAAATCAATAGCTGAGGTAAATAAAACCTCAATAACCCAAACCGAAGAGTTTTACAATTCATTTGAGAATGCTCTAATTAAAGCAATTACATCAAATGAAGAAGTAGTTTTATCCTCTAAAATTGGCAAATTCATCTTAAAAACTAGAAAAGCCCACATAACACCCGAAACTAAATTCATCATCAATAAACAAACAGGCAAAAAAACAGTCAAAAGAACTGGTAAAAATTTAAAAATACCTGCAAAAACGGTTGTTAGTTTTAAAATGTCAAAACCAATCAAAGACGAAGTCAAAAAACTTCAATTAAAATAAAAGGAGAAATAACATGAGCGACGCAATGACTGAAGCATACCGAGGAACTTACTTTAAAGACCGTTCAACTGCCAAAACTCCCAAAGGTAAATGGATAAATTTACATCATTTACATAAAACCTTTAAAAATAAAAAGAAATTATCTAAAAACAAATGAATAAAATTTATAAAAAATTATTAAGAAAGTAGGAAATAATGTGGATTTTTTCAATATTTGCAATAATTAGCAATTTTTTATTAAATTACACTAAAGGATTTACCACTGCTGAAATCATGGAAAGAAGATTGGATGGAATCCAAACAACTCTATTTACAATATTAATAGTTACTGGTTTTAAACCTATTTTCAAATTAATTACAAATATAATTGTTTTTATTAAAGAAACTATTTCTAATAAAAAACTTCAAACTTTAGAAATAAAAAACAACACACCAATCGGAAAGGAAAATCAAAATGACTGATTCAAATTTTACTATTGGTTTTGTATCGGGGGCATTATTTGTTACTGGTTTATGTTTTGTATTTAAATATCTCTTTTTCAGTTTTCTTCAACTATTCAATCCCAACGATACTTACCCAATTATAATACAAGGTTCTTTTAATGGAGGTAATTTTTTGATGGTGTTTAAAACTAATTCTTTATTTTGATGTTTTGAAGTATGGGAAGCGATGATTTGTTTTTTAAAAGAATCAATAATACAAGAAAAATATAAAAATCCTTGGGGAGTTTTGAAATAAGTTATGTCGGTAAATAGTTTTTGTAAAGGGGCTGTTGATATAAAATCTTGAATATTGTAGGCGATTTTATAATTTTTGTTAGCGCTGAAGCGCGTTAGGGAATTGTGTTTGGTTAATTTTAAACAACTCTTTTAATAATGGAAGGAAATTTGGGAGTTATTTATATATCGAAAAATAATAATGATAGATAAAAGATACAACGATAATATCAAATATAGAGTATCATTATCATTATCGATATAATATATAAAATATCACTCCTTAAAAATTTTTGGGTTTGACAAAAAAATTAAAGGGGTCAAATGGTAATAAGATGGCAATAATAAATTGTTTATTTATTTTTTATTAAAATTTGATAAACAACCAGACATAATTTTTTTAACCCGATAGCCCTGTTTATTTTGGTTAAAAATAATTTGATGTGTTTTGAATCTTCCAATTGATAATAAATAACATTTAATCCTTTTTTATAATTTGTTTTTATAGGATTGTTATATTTATCTACTTTTTTTGTCATCTAATTTATATAATTTTAAAGTGTCTAGTTTGTCTATAATTATCTTGCTTATTAATTCTTTAATGTAACTCTTAGAACTTTTAATATAACCTATAATAGGATGAAAAAAACATCAATAATAAAACCCATTAACCTGAAAAAATAAAATCAATTATTTTATCTATAAAATGAGAGATATAAAATAACCAAAATAAGAGCGCAAATAAAGAAGAAATATGTGATGACAAAATAAAAATAAGAATACAAAATAACAAAGATTTAAAAACAAAGATAATATTTTTATTAATAAATTCATATTTTTTCCTTTCGTAAAAAATGGTATAAAAAAAGAACTTCTATTTGAAGGTCTTAGTTGTATTTTATTTTGCTTAATTGCTTTAAATAAGTTTTTTGTGATAATTCTTGTTTTACTTTGTGTAGTAATTATAAATATTTTTTTAACATCTGCAATCATTTTATTAATGAAGTTATTGTTTTGGTAAATTCGCACTACATGATAATTAGTGTCATTGAAATAAACCAAAAAAGTAAGTGAATTTAGTTTGACTACAATAGAGTTGACATTGAACTTGGGACCAGTAGTTGATGGGGCTTATTTGGTTTTAAAAAACCATTCCAAGATGTTGATATGGTGTTGTTTTCATTAACATAAGGGTATTTGATTTCTAATAAAGTGTTGGTTTTAGAGTTATATCCATCAAGTGAGGCTGAAAACATTTGGACTTTATCATCCGTAAAGATGTTGTCAGAGAATTTTAGTTCAATGGCTTTTTCAAATAAAATGAGTGATAAGGGTTCGGTTTTGTTTCTGTGTTCGGTTATTTGTTGCTTTTAAAAGTAGTGCCGAATATTTTATCATGGACTACTTGTTCTGACGATTTCGAGGTGCCATTGTGATGTTCTTTGGGTTAGGATGGTTTTTTGAATTTTTTTTGATTCTCCTTTTCATGTAAATTGTTAATAAAAAAAAGAATCTAATAAATAGAGTCTTAGTTGTTATTTATTCTGCTTAATTTTTTTAATCAAAATATTTCCCTTTAAAACAATTTAATTATGTTATTTGAGGTTTTTTTATAATTTAAATAAATTATGTAAAACGTTATTAAAGGGCAAAATAATGTGTAATAATACTTTTTAACAGTATTTTATGTTTTAAAATTATGACCTTTACCAATTGAAAATATTTATTAAATAAAAAACCCTAAAAGGGCCTTGCTTTATGATTTAAAATTTATATTGTGAATTAAAATTTTTTTGTTGTATATTGGTTTTTGTAATATTGTTCGGATATTTATTGTCAATTTTTTTAGCAATCTGTTTTAATAAGAAAAAACTAATAATTTTATTTTTATGAATATCAAAATTTTAAAAGTTTATTAAGTATAAAATTATTTACAAGTTATTTTTTTTCTTAATTTAATTTCTAAATCTATTTGTTCTAAAGTTATTTCATATAAATTTTTTTTAAGAGAAGATTTTTTGTCTTTTAAAAAAGATATTTGAAATTTTAAAAAAACTTGAATTTCTTTCTGAAGTGTTAGGATTTTTCTTATTTCTAATTTCTAAATGAAATGATAATGTTTCTTCTAATCTAGCAATTTCTTTTAATATGGCATTTCTTTTTCTTGATAAATCATCTATTTGAGATCTTAAAAGCTCAATTTTTGTTTCTGAAGAATCAAATAATTTTTCCGAAGAATCTGTTTTTTTAATTTCTGAATAAACTTGACCAGCATAAACCAAATTAGATTTTTGAGAATAATTTATAAATATGAAAAGTAAAAATATCATAAATAAAAAAAATGAAGTATAGTGGACTTTTTTTAAATTTAAATTCATTTTTTGAATAAACTTTCTAATATAAATTTGCTATTTTTTGATTTTTATTTTTTTAATTTAAAAATTCTTATATTTGTTAATTTTTTAAATAATAATCTTATTATTTAAATTTATTATTTTTATTGCTTGTTGATTGTTAAAAAAATTAAATAATTCCTAAAAAAGAAAATAAATCAACACCTATTATTTATCATCAGTCTCAGTTCAGAGTTAGTTCTTTTATTATTTTCAGATTCTTGAACTTTATCGTTGTTCTGTTTATCTTGAAAAAGAGATAAAGTTTTTCTTTTTGGGTTGAAGTGAAGGATTAAATAGTTACTACCTGGGACTTTGTGAATTTGTTTTTCTAAGCTTACATACAAATATAATTGACTATCATCTGCTCTATTGGCTATGGTCATATCATAAGTATCGCCATCTTCATGCCGCCTATCAAAAGGATGACGGTTTTTGACGAATGGGCGAGGTCGGTGGGTTTTTTTTGGATTTAGGAGGCGATCTTTTATGGTCATCAATTCAAAAGGTCCGATATTGGTTTTTTATCTGACTTTTGTTGATAATAACCGATTCCATTAAAGGTGTATTTGGCTTAAATCATGGTGCATTTTTTTATTAACTTCATACCATTCTTCAATGTTTTCGAATTTGGTTTTATTTAAAATAGGAATTTCTTCGCGGCGGCGATAATTTTTGTAGTCAAAGGTTTGAATAGGCTACTATAGATTTTTATTTGGGGAATTTATAGTTTTTTGAATTTCATCATATCTAATTCTTTTTTGTCTTCTAAAACTTATTTAGTTGCTTCATGGGCTTTTTGTTCGTCTTTGGTTTATTATTTGAGTTTATTGATTTCATGACGGAGTTCGGCGTTTTCTAAAGCTTTAATAATTCCTTCAAAAAGGGGGGTAGGTGATAACTTCTGATAATAAATAAGAAAATAAAGGATTAAAAATTATTTTAATTTAATAGTATTTTTTTCTTAGAAATATCTAATTTTTATTATAACATATTTTTGCATTTATAAAACATAAAAAAAAATATACCTTTATCTTTCTTTTTTTAATAACAAAAATTGGATTAAACAGAATAAATGTTATATTTTATTTTTAAGGATTAATATAATTGATTAAAACAAATTAGAAAATGACCGTCTAGCAATTGATGAAATCATGACTAAATTAAAAAAATTAGCCATCGAATTAAACATTGTTATTATCATTTTATCTCAATTTTCAAGAGATACATACAGCAATTATCAAGGTAAATCAACAGAAATAACAGCTTTAAAAGGAAGTGGCGGAATTGAAACTAACTCAGATATCGTCTTAATGATGTCTGAATTCAAACCCAAACTATCCAAAGACAAAGAAAAGCCCATAAATATATATAATTCAACCTTAGAAGAACTATATTCAGACTATAATGACGATTAAAATCAAAAAATAATCGAAGTATGTATCAAAAAAAATAGAAGTGGTACCAAAAAAACCTTAATTTATCACTTTGAAATGACCACTCAAACCTTCCAAGAAATCGGTTATGTTTTACCTTATAAAATAGAAACTTATTATTAATCAAAAAAACTAGGAGTTAAAATAAATGAATTTTCAAGAAAAAATAAAAAATATTCAAATCAACTTCCCTATGTCAGTTTTATTAAAAAAATTAAATATAATACCACCAAAATTCAATCCCAAATATCGTTTTCCTTGTCCCATTCATCAAGGGATTTTTGTAGGCGATTACTGAGTTTTTTCAAAATATTGTTTCTTTTAAAAAAAATCTTTTTCTTATTATTTATATAATAGCATTAATAATTTCAATAATTTAAAGTTTTTTAAGTTTTTGTAATTTATAAATAATTTTATTTATTTTTTTCCAACAACAAAAGCCGTCCAATAATTAGACGGCAAAATTAATTAAAAAATATTTAATTTAAACTAATTTAATCAAATTAAATTAAGGAGAAAATTGAAAACTTTGAATATAATTATTTTCAAGATATCTATACCAATATTGACATTCAACTTTATTTAATATTTTAATATCTTTTTTTCATAATCTTTTTAAGTTTTAATTTAAGTTT
>NZ_MAPF01000050.1:0-15307 GCF_002554195.1 New Jersey aster yellows phytoplasma
CTTCCATTAATTATTTTTTTAATATTCCATTCAAATATATTAGAAAAAATAAAATTAACAATTGGAAATGAACTTAATTCTATTTCTTTAATTATATCGTAAGGAAATAATGCCAAAAAAGATTCTTGAGGACAAGAAAACATGTGCGAGAAAATCCAAACAAATGACGACTATAAAAATCAATTCCTTTATTAGGATTTGATTCAATTTGTTTATCATTTTTAGAAACATATTTACTAACATATGAAACAACTTTATTAATATAATCTTTTTTATCAAAAGCGCCTTTATAAAAAACTTTACATTTACTAATTTCAATTTTTTCAAATATTATAGGCGATTAAAGAACCATTAAAAAAATACCAACTTTTAAGTTGGTTTCCTTAAATAATTAATTTCAAAAATTTAATTGTTTGATTTCGTTTGTTGATAAGTTTTTCTGGTCTATTAATTTTTGTTCTTTGTTTTCTAATTCTATTTGTTTTTGTTCAATTTCAATTTTTAATTGATTTACATCTTTAATATTTGAAGCTAATTGTTTTTCTAAAGTTGTTATTTTTTCTTTTGAAAAAATCAACTCATTATCTTTTTTTACTATTAATTCATTCTGGTTTGTAATATTATTTTTTATTACTTCGATTTCTGATTGTAATTTGTTTTTTTCTTCTTCGGATAAATCTTTAGTTTGTTGGAGTGTTATTTCTTTAGTTTTAAGTTGAGATTGTAATTCAATTATTTTTCCTTCAAGGGATAATTTTTCTAGTTGTTGAGCTTGAAGGTTAATGTTTAAATATCCCTTTTCGGTTTCTAAAATCTTTTGTTTTTCTCTTTCTTGTTGAATTATTTTTTCTATTTGTTGTTGAAGTTCAGGATTCCATAAACTTTTTGTATTTTTTTCTTTTTTGGTTTGAGTTTGGTTGTTGAGGGGTTTGTTTAGAATCCCTTAATTCAGTTGTTTTTTTAATTCTTTGGTTTTTTCTATTCTTTCATTAATTTTTTGTTCAATTTCTTTTGGGGTTTTTCCTTCTTGAGAAAGTTTTGTTGCATATTCTGTTAACTCTTTTTTTAGTTTTGATTCTTCTGTTGCTTTGATAGCATCTAAATCATAAACTTCTACTAAATTTGGGGGTGGAGTTTTGGCTTTGGGTGTTGGTTTCGTTAAAATATCCAATCATTCAAATATAAATACCTGTTGCAATTAATATTGTTAAACCTATGCAAGGTCCTATAACTGGTATTCCAAGACAAGATAAACCCAAAATGAGGCCAAATGCAATAATAATACTATTAAATATGTAAGGAATTAGTTTCAAAGGAAATCCTAACCATTCTAAAAAATTCTTACAGCGTTCATTTATATAATGAGCAAAATCTTTGGTTTTTTCCCAAGCAGCTTTAGCCATTGGTCCAATTTTAGCTGCTGTTTCAGGGAAGAATTTAGAAATTATTAACCATATTGCCCCTCCAATTAGTGTGATTAGTAATAAAGTAAGGATTGGTTTTGTTATTTTTTTGATTATTTTTACAAACCAATTATCTTGCTTTTGTTGGGTTTCAACAATTATTTTTGGAGGTTTTGGATTGTTTTTGGTAATTTGTTTTGGAGGTTTTTTGATTATAGGTGATTTTGTAATTGTTTTTATTTGAGGTTGAATTATTTTTGATTTTTTTATAGGTATTTTGGTTAGTTTTTTTGATGGTGGTTGTTTAATAAGGGATTTTGTTTTGGGTTTTTTTACATTGGATTTATTTGGTGGTTTTAGTTGGGATTTTTTTGTGACAATTATTTTTTTAGCCATATGATTTTACTCGCTTTCTTTGTTGATTTCATTTAATTTATTGATTATTTCTTTGTTTTAATTATTTATTTTAAATCTTTTTTCAGTTCTTTTAAATCTTCTTTAGTTTATCTAAATTTTTATTAATTTTATCAAATCTTTCTTGAAATTCATCAATAAAAACAGGACGATTATAAATTAAACCATTATTTATTTCAACAAATTCAATAAAATCACTAGTTTCAATTAATAAACCATCAAAAGTTATTAAATTATAATAATTTAATTTTTCATAATACAAATTTAATAACAATTCAAAAGATTTTTTTAAAAAAGTAAAAAGTGTCTAAACTTTTGGAACACCTCAGGTTTTACAACCGAAACAACAAAAACAAGGTTTTAGAAATTTTGGAAGAAAATGATGCAGTTACTAAAGAAGTTGTAAAAGAAACTAAAGACAGAGTTAAATAACAAAATTTTTACTAAATCTTACACAACATATGAACTTTAAAAGAAAATACGACCAAACATTTCAAAAATTACAAGAAAAAGAAAAAAAGAAGATAAAACTAAAGACCAAAAAAACAAGATAATAAATAAAACTTTTAAACAATTATAATAATTAATAAATTAAACTAACTTAACTGGCTTTTTTCTTTTTTTATGTTATAATATTATTTAATAGCAATCATTAATCGCTTAATGATTCCTATTACAAAGAAGGAAAGGTGTATAACACGACAAATGAAAACAAATAATTTAAGTAAGAAGAGCAAATCTCTTTTAGTTTTTAGTTTATTATTTTTGGTTAGTTTATTTTTTATTTTTAATATTATTAATAGCAATATTATGGCAAATGGAGCAGATGAAGAAACTCCAAAAGATACAGCAGTTGATGATACATTATCAAAATTAGTTAATGAAGCAGTTGATGCGGAAGTATCTCAATGGGTTAAAGATGAAGATAAAGATGCAGTTACTAATAAAGTTGATAAAACTGAATTAGTAAATGATGCAAAAGTTTTACAACAAGTTAAAGATAAAGTTACAACTTTTGCAGCACAAGTTAAAAAAACTTTTGTTGAAAAAGAATTAAATCAAGTATTAAAAAGTTCAGAAGTTAAAACAACGTTTAAAACAAATGTAACAAAAAAGTTAAAACTGCTATTAAAGTTTTATTTGATGAAAAAGTAGTTGCTTTATTGAAAGAAGATGAAGAAGAAGAAGTTAAAACTGCTATTAAAGGCAAAGCTCCAATTGTAGAAAACAAATTAACAAAAACTGTTGATGAATTAGCAAAAGAAGCTATTAAAGCTTTAGTTCAAGACAAAGCAGTTACTTTGCTTGATGCAAATACAGAAAAAACAGTTAAAGATGAAGTTAAATCTGAAGTTAAAGAAGTAACTCAAAAACTTGATAAAAAAGTTGCTGAATTAGCTCAAGAAGCTAAAACTGCAGGAACAGAAGATAAAGTTGCAAAAGATACAGTAGTTAATGATGTATTATCAAAATTAGTTAATGAAGCAGTTGATGCGGAAGTATCTCAATGGGTTAAAGATGAAGATAAAGATGCAGTTACTAATAAAGTTGATAAAACTGAATTAGTAAATGATGCAAAAGTTTTACAACAAGTTAAAGATAAAGTTACAACTTTTGCAGCACAAGTTAAAAAAACTTTTGTTGAAAAAGAATTAAATCAAGTATTAAAAAGTTCAGAAGTTAAAACAACGTTTAAAACAAATGTAACAAAAAAAGTTAAAACTGCTATTAAAGTTTTATTTGATGAAAAAGTAGTTGCTTTATTGAAAGAAGATGAAGAAGAAGAAGTTAAAACTGCTATTAAAGGCAAAGCTCCAATTGTAGAAAACAAATTAACAAAAACTGTTGATGAATTAGCAAAAGAAGCTATTAAAGCTTTAGTTCAAGACAAAGCAGTTACTTTGCTTGATGCAAATACAGAAAAAACAGTTAAAGATGAAGTTAAATCTGAAGTTAAAGAAGTAACTCAAAAAACTTGATAAAAAAAGTTGCTGAATTAGCTCAAGAAGCTAAAACTGCAGGAACAGAAGATAAAGTTGCAAAAGATACAGTAGTTAATGATGTATTATCAAAATTAGTTAATGAAGCAGTTGATGCGGAAGTATCTCAATGGGTTAAAGATGAAGATAAAGATGCAGTTACTAATAAAGTTGATAAAACTGAATTAGTAAATGATGCAAAAGTTTTACAACAAGTTAAAGATAAAGTTACAACTTTTGCAGCACAAGTTAAAAAAACTTTTGTTGAAAAAGAATTAAATCAAGTATTAAAAAGTTCAGAAGTTAAAACAACGTTTAAAACAAATGTAACAAAAAAGTTAAAACTGCTATTAAAGTTTTATTTGATGAAAAAGTAGTTGCTTTATTGAAAGAAGATGAAGAAGAAGAAGAAGAAGTTAAAACTGCTATTAAAGGCAAAGCTCCAATTGTAGAAAACAAATTAACAAAAACTGTTGATGAATTAGCAAAAGAAGCTATTAAAGTTTTATTTGATGAAAAAGTAGTTGCTTTATTGAAAGAAGATGAAGAAGAAGAAGTTAAAACTGCTATTAAAGGCAAAGCTCCAATTGTAGAAAACAAATTAACAAAAACTGTTGATGAATTAGCAAAAGAAGCTATTAAAGCTTTAGTTCAAGACAAAGCAGTTACTTTGCTTGATGCAAATACAGAAAAAACAGTTAAAGATGAAGTTAAATCTGAAGTTAAAGAAGTAACTCAAAAACTTGATAAAAAAGTTGCTGAATTAGCTCAAGAAGCTAAAACTGCAGGAACAGAAGATAAAGTTGCAAAAGATACAGTAGTTAATGATGTATTATCAAAATTAGTTAATGAAGCAGTTGATGCGGAAGTATCTCAATGGGTTAAAGATGAAGATAAAGATGCAGTTACTAATAAAGTTGATAAAACAAAAATAACAGCTAAAGGCAAATTTGCAAATGTAACTCAAAAACTTGATAAAAAAGTTGCTGAATTAGCTCAAGAAGTTTTTAAAACATACAAAGATAAAACTAAATTACTAGTTGCATTAGGTGTTTTTTTAGCGCTTTTAGTTTTTGCAGCTTTTGTTCTTTATTTTATAAAAAAAACAAAAAGCTAATTAAATAATTAAATATATTTTTAAACTAAAAAAACTACCTAAATTAGGTAGTTTTTTATTATATTTCACACATTTTTTGCATAATAACAAAAACGCCAACACGTTTTTTTAGACAATTTTAAAGACAAAAGTTGTCTAAAAAAACGGAACAGCGCAACTTTTTAGGCCAAATAAAGACTATCTTACAACATCAACATCCTTTTTTATTTCAAAAAACAAACAAAAAATATTAATTTTTATACTTTACAAACAAAACATATTATATTATAATATATATGTAAATATATATAATATTTGTGGAACTAAAAATTCCTAACCACTTTGATTACTAACACATCAATTTATACTCTATTTCTACCACTACTTCACATAGTGGCTTTTATTTTATATTTTTATCTAAAAATGTATTTAAAACATTAAATAACTTTTTTAAAAAACGAGTTAAAGCAGTAAACAATCCCAAATTTCAATCCTAGGGAGGATAAAAAATGAATGAAAACGAATAAAAATTAAACAAAACTATATTAGTACAAATAAAAACTTTTTAAAAGTGATTTATTTTAACTGGGGATTTGGTATTGCAATTAAAAATTTTCTAATTCACTCCCAAACTTTAGAAATCCCAATTATAGATAATTTTCCGGAAAAAGAAAAAGAATACAACAATATAGAACAATTTTTAAATAGACAAACAGCTGATTCGTTGTTTGAATTAACAATTTTATCCCACAAAGACCAAAAAACTAACTATGCATGGTCTTTACAATATCTTTATGTTCCACAAGATTTTTTGAACCAACTAAACACCTATTAACAACAATTTTTAAGAGCAAAATGGTACAAAACAAAAACCAACAAGTCCCACAAACTCAAACATACACTTCAACCCAAACAACTGCCAAACAACCAAAAAGACTAAATTAAAGATTTTTTAAAAGTAATTTCCCCTGGACAAACTAGAAATATTAAAATGAATAAAACCAAATGCCCAAACAAGTTAGATAAGTACGAAAACCCCACTAAAACTAATTTTAAAAAAAGGCTTAAATTTTTATTTACTTGGCAAATGACCTAGCCTATATTAAATAATTTCTAACCAAATACAAGTGGGGTTTGGGTTATAGGATTAAAACCAAAAGACAAAAAAAGAAAATGTATTTCTTATAAAAAAAATTACGGAATTTCAAATGAGTTTGTAGTTAAAAAAGAAAATAAAATATACTTATATTGACACAAATGGAAAAAATACTACAAATTAGCAATTAAAGCCCCTCAAAAAACTAAATTTGATGATTGTATAGTAATTAATTTTGTAGTAAAACTTAGTAAAATACAACAAAAAGGGTTTTAAAACCTTACAAATAAACTAAAAAAACCAATTTCACTTTTGAAAAGTTTCAAAAAATGTGTCAATTAATTTCTGAAAATATTTAAAAATAAAAAAAATTGCAAATTTGAAAAAAATAACTCTAATTTTATTAAAAAAACATTTTAAAAATCAAAAAAAGATAAAATTAGGGTTTATTAAAAAAGGGATAAACTACAAAATAGGCTATTTTTATCCTATTTTTGTCTAAAAAAACCATAAAAATAGTATATTTGATATATTAACATAACATTTTTCCTTTGATTTTATAACTATTTTTACATGATAATTTATTATAATTGAGTTTGGTTACCTTTTTTATAAAATTTAAGTATATTTTTATGTTTCAACTCATAATATATTTGATAATTTGAATTAAATTGGATTGGAGGAGTTTTTATGGATTTTTTAAAAATTAAAAGTGTGCGTCAATTTTGTGCAAATCATGAAATACAAAACAACATTTTAGAAGCAATTTTGGGTACAGTTTTCCAAGCACCCTCTGCTTTTAATTTACAACCATGGCGTTTTTTTGTTTTTAAAGGCGAAAAGAGTAAACAAAAAATAGCTCCTTTTTTATATGGTAACAAAACTCAATTAGAAACTTGTTCTGCTATGATTTTGTTGTGTTGCGATACTCAAAAAAATACCTTAGCTGAAAAAATTTATCAACAAGAATTTTTTAAAAAAACAAATATCTGATACAACCAAATTACAAATAATTACAAAAATTGATGATTATTACAAACAAATTTCCCAATCAAAACTAAAAAATGAGTTATTTTTAGAAGGTGGTATCGGAGCGTTGCAATTGATGTTAGCTGCTAAAAAATATGGTTATGATGTTTGTCCTATGGGAGGGTTTAACGCAAAAAAAATCAATGAAGGACTAAATATTGATTTTCAATATTTGCCTGTATTGTTGGTTGCTATTGGGAAATCACAAGAAAAACCCAAAAATAAAGCTTTTCGAATGGATTGTAAAGATTTTATTTTTTGGATGTAGTTAAAATTGCAAAAAATAACTGTATTAAAACACTAAAAAATTAAAATATTCACAAAAATAACATTATGGCTGACTTAAAAAGTTGGTCTTTTTTTATAAAAAGGCATTTTTTATTTAATAAATAATTTAATAGTTAATTTCTATAAATTGAGGTATTTTTGCTGAATTAACTTGTTTGTATAAAACAGAAAAACATTGCAATTCTTGTTGCTTAGATAAAAAAGTATTTTGAACAATTTTATTAAGATAAAAAAAAAACAGCATGAGCCAAATCATTTTTAATATTTCTTTCATATTTCAAATAAAAACCTAGAAAAAGATTATCAAAAAAAATCTCCTGTACCTGCAATATCAATGTTTTTTCTTTGTTATAGGACTGCACCAAATATTTTTTAGTATTTAGAAAACAATAGATTATATTCCTTAATATAATCTATTGTTTTGCTATCAGGATTATAATAAAATGTACGACTATAATCTTTAATTAAACAACATTTTCATAATTTTTTTTTAATAGTTCCATCATCTCTATAAATAATTTTTTTGATTTTTACAATTCTTTTTTTATTATTTAACTATTAATAAATAACCTTTTGAAGCAAAATAAACAGCAGCAGAATAACAAGACCTAATTTAGGTGAAAACCAATATTGAAAAAAATCCTAAAGTTAATTTATTTATTCTAAAAGATTTTTTACTGGAATAATAACGTCTGTAATTTCAAGCCATTTTAATCTCTTTTTTTTATTTTTTTATAAATAGGGTGGCAATTTGTTCAATTATCACCTATTCTTTCAAGTCTTTTAGTTTTGATATTTTTTCATTATTATTTTAGTTTGAAAAAAATAAGTTTATTATCGCAAATGCTTTAAAAATTTTAAATAATTTCAAAATAATAATATTAATTTTGATATAATAAAGTTAATGAAAACAAACAAAAAAACAAATATTCCAAAAATCAACAAACAAAGCAAGAAAATAAATTTTTTTACAAAAAAATAAAATAAATAAAATGAAAAAAGCCAAATTCAAACCTGAAAAATAAAAACACTATTAAATTGGATAAAAAATCAAAAAAACAATTCAATAAACGGAAGCAATTTAAAATGTCAATTCTTTTAGAAAAAATAAAAACTTTACCGCCCAATCCTGGTTGTTATCTTTTTTAAAAACACAAAAGACACAATCATTTATGTTGGTAAAGCCAAAAATTTAAAAAAACGCGTCCAAAGTTATTTTACCAAAAGAAACAACTTAAAAACAGCGATGTTAATTGAAGAAACCCAAGACTTTTTCTACATTATTACTAACAACGAACAAGAAGCCTTAATTTTAGAAGCTAACTTAATCAAAACACACACTCCTAAATATAATTTCAAACTTTTGGATGACAAAACTTATCCTTATATTGAAATTACCAAAGAAAAACACCCACAATTAAAAATTTCACGATTCAAACAAATTCCTCCAGGAAAAATAATTTTTGGTCCTTATCCCAATCTTAAAAGCACCAAAGAAACCTTAAAATTGTTGCATCTTTTGTATCCTTTAAGGAGATGTCAGTTAGCATCAAAAAAACCGTGTCTTCATTTTCACATCAATCAATGCCTCGGCGCTTGTGCAGGAAAAACAATTAATTATAAGCCTAATATTGATGCAATTACTAAATTTTTAAAAGGCAATATCAAAGATATTTTAAAAAAATTACACCATTTAATGCAAAAAGCCAGCGAAAAAATGTTTTATGAAAAAGCCCAAGAATACCGCGACATTATTGATTCAATCAAACAGACCACAAAAAAACAACTTATCAGTAATCAAAAACTCAAAAATTGCGATATTTTTGCCTATGCATTTAATCAAGACCAAATAGCAATTCAAATTTTAAAAATTCGCCAAGGAAATATCGTTGATTCTTATCGGAGTGTTTTTTCATATGTTGGCTTTGTATGCGAAAATATTTTAACTTATCTTAATTGTTATTATCAAAAAAACATTAAACCAGATATAATTATTACAGGAAAAAACCAAGATGAAAATATTTTGCAACAAACGATAACTAACCAAACTTTATTGGAACAAATCTTGCAAACCAAAGTAAATATTTATCATAAGGGAGACAAAAAGAAACTTTTTTTACTAGCCTTAAAAAACGCCCAAAATGATTTATCTCACAATAATTTAATCTATCAATCCAAAGACCAAAAAATACAAGAAGCATTAAACAAATTGGCAATTATTTTTAATAAAGATATCAAAAGAATTGATGTTTTTGACAATTCTCAACTATTTGGAAAAGCCTTTGTGGCGGCAAGAATTGTGTTTAATCATTTTGAATTTGACAAAAAACTTTATCGAACTTTTCACATTAAAGGTGAATTACCTAACGAATATCAAGCTTTTGAAGAAACACTTACGCGTTGTTATAACAAAGGCAAGGAAGCTGAAAATGATGCAACAGATTTAATTTTGGTTGATGGCAGTTTAGTACAGCTAAGGCAAAGCCAAAAAACTTTAAAGAAACTGGGCTATGAAATTCCTTTAGGAGCATTGCAAAAAAATAACAAACATCAATTAACTCATCTTGTAACTTTTCAAGAAAAATTAATGTTGGAACAAGATCCTAATTTATTTCATTTTTTAAAAAGTTTAAGCGAAGAAGTCCATCGTTTCGCCGTTTCTTTTCACCGCAAAACCAAAAAAAACTGGATTATAAAACCACTTTATCAAACATAAAAGGAGTTGGCGTTGTTAGAAAAAAAGCCATATTAAATCATTTTGAAAGTTTAGAAGCCATCAAAAAAGCTACTTTGCAAGATTTTCAAAAAATAGGAATTAATCAAAAATTGTTTTTGTTAATTAAAAAGAGTTTATAGAAGTGGGCAAATAAATATTCATTAAAAAAATATTAACAAAATTTTAGAACAACCATCTAAATATTTTGAAATTAAACCACAAAAATAACCAAAATCAAAAAAATGCAAGGAGCAACAAATGAGTTTAACAAATTTATTTAAATTGCAAAGTTCTTTAAAACCAAGTGGCGACCAACCTCAAGCAATTCAAAAATTAGTTAATAACTTTAAACAAGGTTTAAAAGAACAAATTCTTTTGGGAGCTACTGGCACTGGAAAAACTTTTACCATTGCAAATATTATTCAACATTTACAACAAAAAACTTTGGTTATTGCTCATAATAAAACATTAGCAGGACAGCTTTACAACGAATTAAAAGCCATGTTTCCCAACAATCGAGTAGAATATTTTATTTCTTATTATGATTACTACCAACCAGAAGCATATGTAGCATCAAGCGACACTTACATCGAAAAAGACTCCAAAATCAATGATGAAATTGATCAGTTGCGTCATAGTGCCGCAGGTTCGTTAATTAACCGAGATGATGTAATTGTAGTTGCTTCTGTTTCGTGCATTTATGGAGTAGGTGACCTTAAAGATTATCAAAAATCAACACTACATTTACAAATTGGAGACAAGTACGAAAGAAAAAATTTAATTAACAAGTTAATAGAATTAAAATACCAAAGAAACGAAATTAATTTTCAAAGAGGCACTTTTCGAGTAAGAGGCGACATTATAGAAATTATTGCTTCATCTAGCAAAGAAATTGGTATCCGCATTATTTTTTTTGGCAATGAAATTGAAAATATTCAAAATTTTTATGTTTTAAATGGCAAAGCAATTGCTAACCTTAAATTAATTACTCTTTTCCCTGCTAGTCTATATGCTACAAATAACCAAAAATTACAAGAAAGCATCAAAAGAATTCGCCAAGAATTAAAGGAACAAATTAATCATTTTGAAAAAACTAACCAACTTTTAGCAGCTCAAAAAATTAAAATGCGTACTTTACACGATTTAGAAATGTTAGAACAAATAGGCAATTGCAATGGTGTTGAAAATTATTCAAGACACTTGGCACTCAAAGGAAAAGGCGAGGCGCCATCCACTTTAATTGATTTTTTTGGAAATGATTTTTTAACCATTGTTGATGAATCTCATGTAACTATACCCCAAATTAAAGGAATGTATTTTGGTGATTTTTCTCGCAAAAACAACTTAGTAAATTTCGGTTTCAGACTACCAAGCGCCCTTGATAACAGACCTTTAAAATTCAATGAATTCCAAGAGAAAATGAATAAAGTTATCTATCTTTCAGCTACTCCTGGAGACTATGAATTAACTAAAAAAATCCCCATTGTAGAACAAATTATAAGACCTACTTTTGTTCTTGATCCAGAAATTGAAGTGAGACCCACCAACAACCAAATGGACGATCTTTACTTTGAAATTAAACACCAAACTAAAAACAATCAAAGAATTTTGATAACAACTTTAACTATTAATATGAGCGAAGACCTAACTACTTATTTAAAAAATTTAGGCATCAAAGTAGCTTATTTACATAGTGAAATTAAATCTTTGCAAAGACTTGAAATTTTAAAAGATCTAAGATTGGGAAAATACGATTGTTTGGTGGGAGTTAATCTTTTGAGAGAAGGACTTGACTTACCTGAAGTAGCTTTAGTAGCTATTTTGGATGCTGATAAACAAGGTTTTTTAAGAAACGAAAGAAGCCTTATCCAAACTATTGGAAGAGCAGCTAGAAACATTACAGGAAAAGCTATTATGTATGCTGATTGTATTTCTCCTGCTATGCAAATTGCCATTGAAGAAACTTATCGTAGAAGAAAAATCCAAAAACAATACAACGAAACAATGAAAGTAACACCAACTGCTCTTAACAAAACTATTTTAGAAACAATTTCAATAAAACAAAAAGAAAGGATCAAAAATGAAAAGGGTAAGAGTAAGGTGCAAAAAAAGTTGCAAATAAATACAAATATGACAGCTAAAAATAAAGAAATTAAACGTTTACAAAAAACGATGAAAGAAGCTGCCAAAGCCCTTGATTTTGAAAAAGCAGCTACATTAAGAGATTTGATTTTAGATTTGGAGAAAAAAGAAAAAAGATAACAATTAAAATAATAAAAAAGATGAGGTGTTCCAAAAGTTTAGACTAATATTTCTTATGATATCTTTAACTTTGCTTTAAATATCAATTGATGTCAGTTCATCTTTATTTTCAGCAATCATTAAACAAATAAATTTATGAGTTTTTTTAAAAAAGTTTCTTAGTTTTATTTCTTAAAAACAAATAATATTTATCAGACATAGGTCTCATATGTAATTTAATAAATTCTATTTTTTCTTGGATTTCTTTTTATTCATAACTAATATTAGCCAATAGTGTGAAGACATAATCTTAGAAAAAAACCTTGCCCGAAATCAGTAGTCTTAACAAAAAATAAATATTATCAAAAGCTTTAATTTGTTCTTTATTAAAAGTACCTCTTTTAATTGCATTAAATGTTTTAAGAACATGAAAAGATAAACTAATAAACTCTTTATTCATAGTTAAATCATTTAAATGTAGCATTGTTTGTTCTCCTTAAACACAAAACTACTCCTTTACTGAGATAGTTCACGGTAAAGGCGTTTTTTGGTATAATAAAGGGACACTTTTTAAATATTCGTTTTCTTCTTTAATTTTTTTTATTTTCATTATATATATCGTTATTCAACTCTCTTGCTTTTGCTTTAATATCTACTTCTTGTAATTTACGTCTTTCTTCGGTTTCTAAATGATATTTATAAGCAAGCCTACCTATCTAAAACACAAAAAAGTAAAATAGCAGCAGTAATTAAAAAAGTAATTAAAAGATATTGACTATTATTAAATTTAATTATTTTCATAATTATTTTTTATATTCCTTTATAATTTTGTTTCATTTTAACAATGTAAAAAAAAGAAAAGCCAAAACTCAGCATTATTATAACATTTTTTAATAAAATAAACAATATTTAAGAATAATTAAATAATATCTAATATTCTTAAAACAATTTTAAATAATAAATTCCCTATTACAACAACAGTATTTAAAAGAACTACCAACAATTCTAAGAGCAATTACAGTAACACCAACTAAAACAGTTTTACCAACTTGTTTTGCTCCCTTCAATAAACCACCATTGGGATCTAAATCTTTGAGAATAAGAACATCAACACTCTGAGAAAGAAACTTTATAATAGGGGGGCATCATCTTTAAAAATCGTTAATATTTTCATTAAAAAATCAAACAATGAACTAAATAATTTTAAAGGATAAATTAAAATTGTTAATTTTCCTATATAAAAAAATTATTGTTTTTATCATATTAAAAATAATTAAAAAAATATTATTCCAACCAACACTAAAATCAAAAAAAAGATGATTTAGTAAAAAAATACTATAAAAAATAATATACAATAAATAAAAAAATCTTTAAAATTAAAGGAAATTAAATATTTTAAAATAATAAAACTAAAAATCATTTTCAGTATCATCAATATATTCCGCAATTAAAGGATTTTTTATATTATTTAATGCTTCTGCTGGGGTGGTTGTTAACAAAATCATATACGCATGGAAAGCTCTAAAACTTTGGTGGCAACAATAATGCAATTTTCTTTGCATTATTGTTTTTGTTTATGTTAAAATAATGATAAGTTAAAATAATAAAAAGGGGAGTATTTTCAATATGGAACTATTTTAAAATTAATAATTATAGTTTTTTTATTTCTTCTTTTTGTTATAATTTCTTTATGTTTTTATTTTTATCAAAAACAAACAAAATAAAAAGAGAATTACAAAAACTAATTTAAAATCAAATTCATTATATTAAAATAATTTTGGGTACGTTGGTAATTGGAATAATTGCTTTCATTTGGTATAATAAAAATCAATACAACCAACCAAAGTGATTCACATACAATTAAAAACAACAAAATAGAAACTGAAGATGAATGGTTTCAAAGCAAAAATCAACAAAGAGAAAGTAAAAGTTATTACGATTCAAAAACCTACTATCTCCACTTCAACCCAGTAAAACAATACCTCACCCTTTATACTAAGAAATTTAACACTAAAGAAAATATAAATAAAAATTAGAAAAGAGAAAAAAATGTTAATTTTAGATTTAAAAAACAATTATATTTATTTCAAATAGTTTTATTTACTTTTTTAGGATTATTTTTTATCACCAACAATCCTCAAGTAATGGCAACTTGTAATAATAATTCTGAAGGCAAATTAAAGAAAAATATCGATATTATAGAGGAAGCGGTAGATACATTAGAGGAAAATATTAAATTTTTTTAACAAAAAAGGAATACAAATTAATTTAAACAAATTAACTAAATTGTTTTATAATGACAAAAAAAGGAATACATCGACCCAAAATATATCTTCAACTTCAAAACCTAATAAAAAGAAAAAATAATTTAATATAAAATTTTAATCCTTTAAATTAAGATCTTTCTTTATGCCCAATTTTAAAAAGGAGCAAGAAAATGCAAAATTTATTTTTTAAAAAAAATAAAAAGGATTAAAATAAAAATGAAATTAAGAATTTGTGAACTTGTTATCAATGCTTATATAATTACCAAAGATAAAAATTATCAAACTTATATTTCATCCGGTAGTAATGATGTTTTATATGATTGCCAAGGTCAAGAATGTATTATTTTAGATTATTTTCGTTCTAATTGTTTAGGGTTTATCAGATTTATTTAAAATGTTAGATAATAATACTTCATCCTAATTTAAATCTAGTTATAAAATAAAGTTTTAGAATGTAAATTAAATTATTATTACTACCTTTAAAAGTATTGATAATTTCTTTGGGGTTATTTTTAAAAAAAGATTAAGAATTATTCAATAAAAAAAGACGTTGTAAAATACTTATTATTTTAGATTCAAAATATATTTATTATAACGTTTGGAATTCAGTAGAAATGAAATATAATTTAATAGAAAAAAACCAATACTTTATTAAAACAATTTCAAATAAAAACTTTAAGTAAAAAAGAAACAAAAGAGTTTATTAAAAAATAACTAATATAAACAACTTATAAAAAATTATATTATTAATATATAGCAATATTAAAAGGAATCTATT
>NZ_MAPF01000051.1:0-4642 GCF_002554195.1 New Jersey aster yellows phytoplasma
AACTCTAATGAAAAAAACAAAAAATGATAAAAAAACAGTTTTTGAATTGGTTAAACAATTCAATAAAATACTAAATTTAAAAAAACATTTTAAAAACTATCAAAATCAAAAGAAGCGATTATTATTATTGGTTTAAAGTCGAAAATAAAATAAAAGACAAAAAAAGAAAAATACTTATTACAACAAAATCGCATTAAAGCTTTATGTTTACACCAAAAATATTTTTACTGTCATCGTAAAATCACTGATTTATACCAAAAAACTTTTAACGAAAACATTACCAAGAAAAAAATTTATACTATTATGAAAGAAAACGGTATTTTTTGTCGTTTAAGAATTAAAAAAATAAATGTTATTTTAAAAATAATTTAAAAACTAAATTAAAAGTAGTAGACAATTTAATAAATAAAGACTTTTTATCAACATCCCCTTTACAAAAATTATTAACCAATATTACTTATTTAAAAAACTCCCCAAGGATTTTTATATTTTTCTTGTATTGTTGATTCTTTTAACAACCAAATCATCTCTTACCAAACTTCAAAACATCAAAATAAAAAATTGGTTTTAAACGCCATCAAAAAAATACCTCCATTAAAAGAACCTTGTATTATTCATTCCGACCAAGGAACATTTTATCAATCGCAAAAAGTCCAACAAACACTAACTAAAAAAAGGTTTTTTAATCAGCATGTCAAGAAAAGATACTCCACATGATAACGGTGTAATTGAAAACTTTTTTGGTCAAATGAAAACTATCTTACAACATCAACATCCTTTTTTTATTTCAAAAATCAACCGAAAAGTTAAAAAAATAATCAATTATTTCCATAAATTTTAGAACAATCAATGGTTTTTAGCTAAATTAAATTATTCATCACCAACTCAATATTCCCTAAATTTTAGATAATAATTTTTTATTTCAAATTTTCAACCTTGAAAAAGGTTATCTTTTTACGCATTTTTTTAATCAAAATAACATAATTACGTAAAAAAATAATTATGTTTTCATTTTTTTAGGGGTTTTTAACTTTTTTTACTTAAATATATAGTGTAAGGTTAAAATATTTAAAAAAAATATTTCCTTAGTTTGAAAAGATATGAAATTATCTACTTATTTGGAAGTCTTAAAGAACAATTTTAGAGACAAAATTTGTTCTTTAGATTTAAGTTGGGATTGTAATTCAATTATTTTTCCTTCAAGGTATAATTTTTCTAGTTGTTGGGCTCGAAGGTTAATGTTTAAATATCCCTTTTCGGTTTCTAAAATCTTTTTGTTTTTATGTTTATTTGTTAAATTATTTTTTCTATTTGTTATTGAGAGGTTTGTTTAGAAACCCTTAATTCAGTTGTTTTTTTAATTCTTTGGTTAATTTTTTGTTTAATTTCTTCTGATGATTTTCCTTCTTGAGAAAGTTTTGCTGCATATTCTGTTAACTCTTTTTTTAGTTTTGCTTCTTCTGTTGCTTTAATAGCATCTAAATCATAAACTTCTACTAAATTTGGGGGTAGAGTTTTAGCTTTGGGGGGTGTTTTATCTGTTAATAAAACTGTTGCTAAAAAAGCAATAGCACTAAACAAAACTACTTTTCCTAAAAATGGTCCTATACCAGAGATGAAAAAACATGCACCTGCAAGTAGAAAACCGCCAATAAACCATAAAGCTTTTGAAACATTAGAAGAATATTTAGGATTAATACCTATTTTTTCTAACCATTCTTTAGTTTTATCATCTAAATTATGACATGTATCTTTGATAAAAACCCAAATTTTTGTAGCTCCTTCACCAAATTGGGCTGCTACTTCAGGGAAGAATTTAGAAATGATAAGCCATAATGCCCCACCGATTAGTATGATTGGTAATAAAATAATGATTGCAGTTATTGATGATTTAATAATTTTTACAAACCAATTAGCTTGCTTTTGTTGTGTTTCTACAATTATTTTTGTAGGTTGTAGATTGCTTTGGGCAATTTGTTTTGAAGGTTTTTTGATTATAGATGACTTTGTATTTTTTTTCTTTGAGGTTGATTTATTTTTGATTTTTTTATATTGGGTTTAGTTGGTGGTTTAGATTGGGATTTTTTTGCCATATTATTTTTTACTCGCTTTCTTTATAGGTTTTATTTTGATTTATTATAATTTTCTCTAATTTATCTATATTTTCATTAATTTTTTAAAAATTGCTTTGAGGTTTCTTGTTTGAATTCAACTACTTTCTTTTCAACTCTATTGATGTTGTCTTTTAAATATTAACTTTTTGAATTGAAATGTTCTTTTAAATTATTATGATTAGCAAAATAAAAAGTAATACCCATGGAAATAAAAATACTGATTAATTAAAACAATATTTTAAAATATTGTTTTAATTCTTGCATTTTTCAAGTTCTCCTTATTTTATTTATTTATATTTTCTTTAGTGTTAAATTTCTTAGTATAAAGGGTGAGGTATTGTTTTACTGGGTTGAAGTGGAGATAGTAGGTTTTACATATAATATGATTATCTTCATCTTTTTTGTTTGTAGGGCAATTAACTTCATCCATGAAAAAGTCTTTATCTTCTTCGAGGAGGTATTTGGGGCCTTTGTAGTTGAGTTCTATGTAGTGATTTGATGGGGATACAATAGGACTATGAGGGTAAAATTGTGAGTCTTTGTATTTGTTTTTTGTGTGGAAAAAATTGAAATATTGTCCTGGGGTGAATTCGAGACTTAGGATATGCCATTCATTGAATGGGGTTTTGCAGAATGTGGCGAGGTCAGTTGGTTCATATTCTTGGTGTTGACCTTTGCCTAGTCCATTTAGTCCATAGAAGATGTATTTTCTGTTTACTTGAGTATTATCTTTAGAGGGAGTTAAGTATTTTAATAATCCTTCCTTCCATTCTACATATTGTTCTTCACACTCTTTTCTTCTATTTTCTTTTTCAGTGTCAGAAAGTTTAATGTTTTGGAAAGTATTAATAGCTTCATCTAAGTCTGAAGGCAATATAACTTCGTGTTTAGGGTTTTTGCGTTTGTATTTTTTGGCTTTAATAAAAGCACTTTCAATTATTTTTTCTCTTAAATCTCTGGTAGAAATTGTTTTGCCTTTACATTTGTTAGCAATTTCTTTTAAATGAATATATGTTTGATAAATAATTTTATAATCAGTTACTAAAAATTGTAAAAAACCTTCAATTTCATCATCTTTTAATAAATCAATTTTAATTTCTTTGCTAAATCTACTTCTTAAAGCGCTATCAATTTTATCTAAATGATTGGTAGCTCCCATTAAGACAATTTTTTTATCGCTTCTTTTAAACCCATCTAATTTAGTTAATAAATTATTAACAATATTGATACTTGTTTTGTTAGATTGATTATCTTCCCGATTAGCTAGTCCACTAATTTCATCAATAAAGATAATGGTTTTTTTGTGTGATTCCGCTTCTTGCCATATTTTCTCTAATTCTTCATTACCTTCACCAACATAAGTCTTTTCAAATCTTGATGGTTCTAATACAATATAGTGTGTACCTAATTCATTACATAAAGCTTCAATCAAAAAACTTTTTCCTGTTCCTGGGGGTCCATATAGTAAATATCCACTAGGAGTTACTTTATAAAAATTAACAATATCGGGACCATCATCTTGAAAATATTCAATTAAATCTTCTAATTCTTCTTTTTCTTGTTTCATGCCGTATATATCAGAAAACATAACTTTCTGTTTGGGGGAGTGATAAGAAATATTGTTTTGCAAAGATTTGATTTCTTCTTGTAATTGTTTAATTTGTTTGTCAAAATGTATTAATTGACCATCTAAGAACAAATCATAACTTTTTAATTTTTGGAATTCTTCAGTATTGTCTTTGTTTTGAATCATTAAGTCTTTAATGATATTCTTATTAGCGTCATTCAAAGCCATCGCTTCTTGTAAGCCTTGAAGTTCTTTGGTAATAAATAAATTATTGCTAGTTTTGATAATTTGAGAAGTTTGTTGTTTTGAATTTGTTCTTGAGATTTTGATTTTGTAGTTAATAATTTGTTTTTTTGTTCTATTAATTCCAAAGTTTGTTTATGAATTGGTTCTTTTTTTCCTTAATTTCTTGTATTTTTTTGTTTAAAGAAATAATTTCTTCTTGTAATTGGTGCTTTTCTTCTTCTTTTAAGTCTTTATTTTGGAGGTTGTTTTCTTTATCTTCTTTGGTGGTTGTTAATTTTTTAAGTTCAATATTAAAATCATTCATTAACTCTAAATTTAATTTAATTTGTTGAGTTAAATGTTCTATTTGTTGATTTCTTTGGTTATTTTCATTAATTTTAGCTTCGCTAGTTTTTTTTAACTCTTTGAGATATTTTGATATTTCTTCAAAAGATTTGTTTTGATTGGTTGACGGATGATTATTTTGAAATAAATTATTATTGTTATAATTTTTTAAAAAAAACCATAAATCCATAAACCTAAAATGGCAAAACCACATACAACTAACAAATTTAAATAAATTTGTTTTAATTTCATATTAGTTCCTTTCTTTTATTCTTTTTTTTATTCAACATCATAATATAAAGTACGATTTTGTACAGAACGTTTTCATATAAATAAATTTTTTAAAAGATTTAATATGACTATTCGACCACGATATTCCTTATTGAATATA
>NZ_MAPF01000052.1:0-2116 GCF_002554195.1 New Jersey aster yellows phytoplasma
GTTGTTAATGTAATCTATTTTATTTTATTAGATTTCTTAAATTAGTTATTTGTTTTCGGTATTTTATTCATATTTAAACCATGAAAAATCAAAAAAAGCACTTATTATTATTATTATTGGTTGAAAGTAGAAAATAAAATCAAAGCCAAAGAATAAAAAACACTTATTGCAAAAAAACGCATTCAATCTTTATGTTTACACGAATAATATTTTTGCGGTCATCGAAAAATCACTGATTTATACCAAAAAACTTTTAACAAAAAACATCACAAAGAAAAAAATTATACTATTATGAAAGAAAACTTTATTTTTTGTCGTTTAAGAATTAAAAAAATAAATATTATTATAATAAAGAAAAGCTAAATTAAAAGTAGTAAGCAATTTATTCAAACAAGATTTTATATCAACAGCCCCTTTAAAAAAATTATTCAAGGATTTTTATATTTTTCTTGTATCATTGACTCTTTCAACAAACAAATAATCGCTTCCCACACTTCAAAAATCCAAAATAAACAATTATTTTTAAATAAAATCAAAAAAATACCTCCATTAAATAAACCTTGTATTATTCATTCCGACCAAGGCACAGTTTATCAATCACAAAAAGTCCAACAAAATTTAACGAAAAAAGGTTTTTTAATCATCATGCCGAGAAAAGCTACTCCACGTGATAACGCCGTAATTGAAAACTTTTTCGGCCAAATAAAAAATATCTTACAAAATCAACATCCTTTTTTATTTCAAAAATCAATCGAAAAAGTTTAAAAAATAATAAATTATTTCCCTAAATTTTGGAACAATCAATGGATTTTATCTAAATTATTCATCCCCTTCTCAATATTCCCAAAAAAACATATAAATTTATTTTTAATCATTAATTTATTTTAATATTTAGCCTTGGAAAAAGTTTTATTTTTGCGCATTTTTTCATCAAAATAACATAATTACGCAAAAAAATAATTATAATTTAATTTTCTTGGAGTAATTTGAACTTTTTTTACCTAACTATATAGTGTAAAGATAAAATATAACAAAAAAATATCTTTTGAAACTAATGAATTATTAAAAGGCTTAGAAACTTTTTGAAATTTAAAAAAATATTTCTTTAGTTTGAAAAGATATGCAATTATCTAATTAATTTTTTAGTCTTAAAGAGTAATTTTTAAATCAAAAAAATAGTCCAAAAAAAACGAAACAGCGCATTTTTGATAGATTATGAAAATTTAATTTATTTGGCTTGGATAATCTTATATAATTCTTACAATTTCATTCCCCCCATTAACAAGACATTGCCTATTTTTTTATAACTATTCTCACTTAAATATTAAAATGTAGTATTCTTGTTCTCTTAAAAATGTTTCATGTTTTGATAAAATTAAATAATCATACTCTTTATTTTCCATTTTTTTGTTGGCTTGAAAATAATCTATATGAGGATAATTATTTAAAAAAGTATGGTTAAAAACATAAATTAAATAACTAAGAAATGCAATATAAGTAACAATAAAAAAACATTTTAATTAGTTTTTTTTATGAGACATTAATTTAATCATTAGTAAACCCTTCTTCTAAATTTTGTAGTTTTGCAAAAAAGAAAACAACCATACTAGCTATAGCACAGTAAAGCTTACAAAAATTTTAGTTTTGTATTTGGTGAAAAAAATAGTTTGAAAAGTGTCTTTTAATAAAGCTACCGAAGTTTTGTCTTTTAAAACGTATTTAACTTTAACTATAGAGTATCTTCAATGAATTTTTTAAATTGTGCCTCAGTTAATGTTTTATTATTTTCTGGTTTTAATAAAACATTTTTTAATAAGCTTATTGTTTTGTTTCTTCTTCAAATAATTCTTTTGTAGACATTTCTTCTGTTTTATTGTTCATTTTCATCAAAAGTTACATCCCAAGTATCTTTATTAACCGAATCAACTTCACCAGAATCATTGTAAAATCTTTTTTGTAATAATTGTTTGTCTTTTCATCTAATTCTAATAATTCAATTAATTTTTTTATTGTTTTTTTGATATATTTTTTTTAAAAAAACTTTTGAAAAAAGTTTTTCATCTGTACCTGTTTCATATTCAAAATCAAAAGAGGGAATGGGTGATAACTTCTGATA
>NZ_MAPF01000053.1:0-12224 GCF_002554195.1 New Jersey aster yellows phytoplasma
AAAAAACCCTTATCAAAAAAAGGGTTTTTGCTGTTGTTTTTTGTTTTTTAACGTTAAAAAACAAAAAAATAAAGTACAATATAAGTATAAAAAGTGAAAAATAAAGAAAAGTTTCAATTTTAATTCCCAAAGCAAAAATCAATAACTTTCAAATTATTTAGTAATTATCACCTATTCCTCTTTGAATAATTGATTTGCATTTTTTTATTACATCCATCCCATTTTTTAAATTTTTTAACAGCAATTTAAAAATAAAAAACTTGCTATTAATTTCATTTTATCACAAAAGACAAGTTTTTTTGCTAACTAATATTTATATAATGAGCGTTTCCGTTGAATTTTGTATATTAAAAAAAGAGGCTTTTTTAAGCCTCTCAATAATTTTATTTAATTTATAGCATTTTTTTTGACTAAAATAAAATTTATAATACCTTAAAAGGGGATTTTATTATGATTTTGATTAAAATTAATCGTATCTGCGACCTAAAACCTTATTTTTATTACACACTAGAACAATACGTCCTTAATCATTTATTAAAGCAAAACCATGAAAAAACCTTCTTTTTTATTTGGAAAATCAAAGGAGTTGTAGTTGGCAAAAATCAAATAATTGAAAACGAAGTTAATTTAGATTATATCAAAGAACATAAAATTCCTTTATTTAGAAGACCTACTGGTGGGGGATGTGTTTATAACGACCCTCAAACTCCTCTTTTTAGCATCATTGCCAAAAAAGAAAAAAATTTCAGTTTTAAACCTTTTTTAGCTAAAATTGTTGTTGCATTACAAAAATTAGGACTTAATGTTGAATTTAGCGGCAGGAACGACATTTTACTAGAAGGCAAAAAAATTTCTGGAAATGCCTTTATGCAAAACAAAAATGGAATGGTAACTCACGGAACACTTCTTTATAATTGCGATTTTAAAACTATGATAAACACAATTACTCCAAACGACCAAAAATTAATTTCTAAAGGAATTGCAAGTGTACGTTCCAGAGTAACTAATCTTAAAGGCTATCTTCCAGATATGTCACAAGAAAAGTTAATGCAGTATTTAATTGAGGCTTTAACTGACCAAACTTATGTACTTAGCGATCAAGAAATAAAATTAATAGAAAAAGAATCTCTTCAATTTGCTTCTAATGAATTTTTATTTTTAACCCAACCCCATCACACGAAAATACTTAAAAAACGTTTTTCTTGGGGCGGATTAGAAATTTTTTTAGATATTAGATTTGGTTTAATTGAAAAAATGACTTTGATTGGAGATTTTTTTCACAAAGAAGATAATTTAGAACAATTTAGCAAACTTTTTGAAGGAATAACTTATCAAACTGAAAAACTACAAGAAGTTTTGAAAAAAACAAACATCAGTTTTTATATTTTGGATGCTACTAATGATGATTTTTTGAACTTACTTAAAGAAGGTATTTTAGAAGAAAAACTTAAAAATTTAATTTATTAGTAATTACTAAAATAATTCTAAATTTAAAAAAAATTTTATAGACTAGCAAAATAAAATATGGAAATAAAATCAAAGGTATATTTATGTTAAATAATCAAAAAAATGTTTTAAGAAAAATCATTGCCGTTTCTTTCTTGTTATTTTTGGCTTTTGTTTTGGAACTTCTTTCTCGTTATACTATTAATGCAGGAATCCCTTGCAATTATTCTTTTTTTCGAATTGAATTAATTTTTATCATTTTAATAGGTTATCTTTTTGGACCCAAATACGGATTTTGGGCTAGTTTATTTTATCTTTTAATTCATTATGTTTTAGAATTTTATTTTATGGAAATGTTATTAAACCATACACACCAAAATCATAATCACAGTCATCATCATAAAAATGAAAATGCAAGCAAATCCTTTATTTTCCTTTACAGATTTTTTCTTCCCTATTTTGTCTGCTCTTTTTCGGGTTTGTTTTATCGAAAAAACTTAAATCATCTCACCAAAAAAACACCTATTATAATAACTTTGGTGTTAATTAGTGTAGTTCAAATTACTTCAAGCATTTTATTTATTAATTTATTACAAGAAAACTTTACCAAAAAAACTTTTTTAAAGTGGTTCATGCAAAGCCCTTATTATTCTTGGTCGTTTAATCTTATTTATAGTTTTTCATCAGTTATTGTAAGCAATACTATTATAGGAGCTTTATTTTATTTAATTAATTTACGCCTTAAAGATAATATGGAATTTTTATATGGTTTTTCCAAGGAACATTAAATTTTAAAAAATCTTTTTTTAAAATCCCAACAAAATAATTTTTTTGTATAATATTTGTTTTTATTAATTTAATTACAATAATTTATAACCTTTTCTTTTATAAATTTCATCATGGAGCCTCTACTTAGTGTTTTTCAAATTTTTTAACAAAAACAAAATTATTATCTGCTTTATTTTTCCATTATTTTTAATTTTATTATTTTTAATTAGTCTAGAATTATCATATTTTTGGATAGAAAAAAATCAATTAAAAAACGCTTCTTTAATAAATATGTACGAAATGTTTGCAAAATTTAAAACAAACGAAATTAAAAAAATTAATTATACTTATAAAAGCCAATACAGCATTTGGACCAAAGAACATTATTTAATCCAAGCAGAAAGTTTTAATAATCAAAAATATTATTGTAAAATTACAGTCTCCAATTATGATTATTTAGTGCATGCTTTTTATTTATATAAAGATGTTTTGGTAGAAGCCAAAGAAAATATCCAATTTAATTTTTTAGAATTATATTTCAAATTTATAAGTTATTTTGTTTCTTTTATTTTTGGATGTTATATTTTAATTCATCTTAAACAAATGTTATCAAAAAAAATAAATAGATTTGATGCGAGCAATGGTTTTTCCAAAGACAAAATAACTTTTGCAGATGTAGCGGGTCTTGAAGAAGAAGAAAAAGAAATCCAAGAATTAGTTGATTTCTTAAAAGATCCTCAAAAATATCATAAAATGGGGTTTGCAATCCCTAAAGGAGTATTATTAGAAGGTCCTCCAGGAACAGGTAAAACATTACTTGCAAAAGCATTAGCTAATGAGGCAAAAGTCCCTTTTTATGCTGTATCTGGTTCTGAATTTGTCGAAATTTATGTAGGAGTTGGGGCTTCTAGAATAAGAGATTTATTTCAAAAAGCCAAAACTACTACTCCTTGCATTATTTTTATTGATGAAATAGATACTTTAGGAGCTAAAAGAAAAAACAATCCTATCATAGAATCACGCGAACACGACCAATCCTTAAACCAACTTTTATTAGAGATGGATGGTTTTTTAAACTTTCACAAATCATCATTATTGCTGCTACTAATAGAATAGATATGCTAGATCCTGCTTTGATTCGTCCGGGTAGGTTTGACCGTAAAATCAAAATTAATTTACCTAATCTAAAAGCTAGAGAAGCTATTCTAAAAGTTCATGCAAAAAATAAAAATATTTCTTTGGATGTTGATTTTTACAAATTAGCTTTAATTACTGAAGGTGCATCAGGTGCCCAACTTGCAGCCATCCTAAATGAGGCTTTAATTTTGGCTATCAGAAATAACAAAGACCAAATTAATAAACTTTTTTTAGAACAAGCAATTAAACGAATATTAAAATAATATTATAAAAACACTAAAATATAAAAAAAGTTAACTGAGAAAATAAGTTAACTTTTTTTATTTTATTTATAAAATGATATTTTTTGTAGTATTAGTAGCAGCAAAAATAAAAACTTTGGTTGGTAAAATTGCACTAGAAACAAAAATTTGATTTTTAGTATCTTTAATTTCTTCTACACCATCTCCAATATTATGTTTTTCAAGTAAAAATGGCAAAAAGCGATATTCAACAAACCTAATCTTATTTTGTTTAATTACTGTGGCAAGATTTTTATTTAGTTCTTGCAATTTTTCTTGTGAAAAAATACTCAAAGGCAAAGTAGATACTATCCCTTTTATTTGGTCTAGCAAAATTTTTTGTTTTTTTAACAATTCAATAAAATCACAAGCATCTCCTTCGATAACTGTCAAATCTGGAAATTTATTTCTCAAAACATTACATAATTCTTTATCAAATTCCAAAGCGATAACATTTTTGACTCCAAACTTTTGTACTAAATATTTAGTAACATTACCGCTGCCCGCTCCTAATTCCAAAATTTTTTCACCTGTTTTTGAATCTAAGTCTTGTTTTTCTTCAAACACCAAATTACTTAATTGTTTAGCAATATCTTGTGATTCGGGGAAAAGAGAAGATCCCATTTGTTGAGGATGAAACACCAATTCTTTGGCATGATTCCAATCACTTGTTTCCCTAGTAATAACACAAATCAAAAATGCTCCCAACACTAAAAGTGCACTTTTATAAAAAGGATGAATTTTTATTTTTTGCACTCCTATTAAACCCATTGCCAAAAGAAAAAAAGAGACAAAAAGTTTAAAATAAGCTAATATTAAATGGTTTTGGTAATAAGGATTAATAAAATGCGATTTCAAATCCACTTTAAAACCAAAAATAATAGAAGATAACAAAAAGTAGCAAAAAGGATGAACAAAAACTATCCACACTTTTTTCCAATCCAAAAAAGTAATTGATCGTTTCCAAAAATAAAAACAATAAACCAAAGGAAAAAGGACATATTGCAAATAATAAGGAATAAGCTGTATTTGCCAATTTGCAGAAATAAAATACTGTCTGCGATCTTCAATAAAATCACAAAAAACCAAACTTATAATTAAAATATTTACCAAAGCAATAAAACTTAATATTTGATAAAATTTAGTATTTCTATATTTAGTTAAAGCAAGTATTGCAACTATCAAAATTAAAAAAATACTTTGTCTTGTGTAATGAAAAATATTTTTAAAATAAGCAAATAAGTCTAGATGCGTTTGCAAACAACTATCAAAAATCGCCCAAATTAAAGTTATTGAAGAAAAAAGCACTAACAATAACGAGCTTAAATTTTTTTAATTTTAAAAAAATAAATTGAAAAAAATGAAGAATTAAAAATTTTGTAAAAAGATGTGATTTTCACTTTTGATACCTTTACTTTTTGTTTTTTTGTGTTATTATAATTATTTTTTTGGCTCAAAAAATAAAAAAATTAAGTTAATAAAAAATATTAAATTAAAATTATTTTGTTATTTCAAAACAACAATTAAATTATATCATTTTTTAAAACAATCCTTTTATAATTATAAACAATTAAAAAAAATATTTTTAGCTTTTACAAAACCAAAATAAGTTAAAAATAAAGAAAAAATGCAAAAAAATAAAGAAAAGCCATAAAAAAATGTTAAAATTAAGTTTGATCGGTTTTCTAATTTTATATATTTTAGACATCAATTATATATTAAAAATCAAAATTAAATCAAAATATATTTTAATAAAACTAATTATTTTTTGGCATCATCAAAGACCAAATCAAAAACCAAATTAATATCAAATATCACCCCAATTTTCCCCAATTAAAGGAGTTTTAATAATGACATCTTTTGAAATTAGACAAATGTGGATCAAATTTTTTTGCAAGCAAAAACCATCACATCGAAAAATCATTTTCTTTGATACCGCGAAACGAAGATAACTTATTGTGGGTTAATGCAGGCATTACCCCTTTAAAAAAATATTTTGATGGCACACAAACGCCTTCTTTTAGACGCATTACTAATGTGCAAAAATGCATTCGTACCAAAGACATCAAAAACGTAGGCAAAACATCACGACATCACACTTTTTTTGAAATGTTAGGCAATTTTTCTATCGGAAATTATTTTAAAAAAGAAGCTATCCATTACGCCTTTGAGTTGTTAACTTCGCCTAAATGGTTTGGTTTCCCATTAGAAAAACTCTACATCACGTATTTTTTTCAAGACCAAGATACTTATCAATATTGGCTTGACTTAGGAGTCAACAAAAACCACCTTATTCATTTAAAAGACAATTTTTGGCAAATAGGTCCTGGTCCTTCTGGTCCTTGCACCGAGATTTTTTTTGACAGAGGCAAAACTTTTGACCCTCGCAACAAAGAACTAATTATCGAAGATTTAGAGAACGACCGTTTTATCGAAATTTGGAATATTGTTTTTTCTCAATATAATTGTGACCCTAAATTACCTATCGAAAAATATCAAGAACTACCAAGCAAAAACATTGATACTGGGGCTGGTTTAGAACGTTTAGCCTGTATTTTACAAAACACCAAAACCAATTTTGAAACAGACCTTTTTTTTCCTTTAATAAAAGCTTTGGAAAAAATGACACAAATCACATACACAGGACAAGAAAGTTTTAAAATTATTGCAGATCACTTAAAAACTTTGGTTTTTGCAATCAATGACGGAGCAGTCCTCACTAACGAAAAAAGGGGCTATGTCTTAAAAAAATTATTACGAAGAGCTGCTAACGAAGGCAAAAAAATAGGTTTAGAAAAACCTTTTTTATATAAATTGGTTCCTCCAACAGTTGCGATGATGAAAGATTTTTACAAAGAACTATGCACCAACCAAGAAATGATTGCCAAAGTTTTATTGCAACAAGAAAATATTTTTGAAAAAACTCTCAAAACTGCGGAAAAAACTTTTTTACAACATCTCACCCAAAACACTTTATCAGGAAAAAACTTTTTCAAATTATACGACACTTACGGTATTCCCGAAAATTTAATTTTAGATTACGCTAAAAAGAAAAACATTACAACAGACTATCAAAAATTCCAAGAATTACTCCACGAACAACAAAATTTAAGCAAAAAAAACCAAACATCACAAACAAATATGAACAAACAAGAAGAAGCGTTTCTCCATTTTTTAACTCCCAGCGAATTTATAGGTTATACAAATTTTGCTTGTAAAACAAAAGTAATCAAAGTTTTTGATGAAGGAATAGTGCTTGAAAAAACACCTTTTTATGCTAATATGGGAGGACAAATAGAAGATGAAGGTTGGATTGACAACAACAAAGTTACCAAAATAACTAAACTACCAAACGGACAAATTTTGCACGAATTTAAAGGAAACTTTTGTGAAGGTCAAGAAGTTTATGCCTGCATTGACAAAACTAAACGCAAACAAATTTCTTATCATCACACAGCAACACATCTTTTGGAAGTAGTTTTGCAAAAACAATTAGGCAATCACATCAAAAAACAAGGTTCATCAGTAGGATTTAGCTCTTTGCGTTATGATTTTAATCATTTTGAAAAAATCACTCCCCAAACTTTATTACAAATAGAAAAAGAAGTAAACCAACTAATTCAAAAAAGAGTCCCAGTCAAAATTGAACAACTTTCAATCCAAGACGCCCAAAAAAAATACGCCACTCTTCTAGAACAAAATCAAAAAGCCAAATACAAAGACAAAGTAAGAATCGTAAATATTGATACTTTTTCAGTGGATTTATGCGGAGGAACACATGCCACAAACACTAAAGATTTAGAACATTTTACTATTTTGTCGTACGAAAGCATTAGCTCTGGCATCTACCGCATTGAGGCAGTTTGTAATAAAAATTGCCAAGAAAGTCTCAACGCCAAATTAGCTCCTTACCAGAACGAATTGCACCAATTAACTCAAAAAGCAAAATCCTTACAAACGCAAAACCTCGATTTTGAAATTAAAAAATTCCCTCCAATAACCAAAAGTTATCAAGATATTATCAATTATCAAAAACATATCAAAACACAACAACAAGCCTTAGTTCTTTTTGAAAAAAAAGTTTTAGAACATCATCAAAAAAAGATGATACAAGCAGAATCTAATTTTTTACCGCCACAAATTAACAAAAAAATGATGTTAACCATTAAAGAAGAAAAACCTTTAGAAGTTATCAAATTTTTTATGAATCATATTTTTTATAAATATCATTTAGAAGTTTTATTTTTATCTTATGTGCAACCTGAAAAAATTGTTTTTTTATGCCAAAGCAAAACTCTACATGCAGGCAATTTGATTAAAGAAGGTGTGTCCTTGGCTTGTGGTTCAGGCGGCGGAAATGCCAGTTTAGCTCAGGGTGGCACTAAAAAAACTCAAAATTTAGAAAAAATGCTTAATTTTGTAAAAAACAAATTAAAAATAAATTAAACTGTTAGAAAATTTTATAATAAAAATCCTCAAAGAAAAAATTCTAAAATTATTGAAAACCCTAAAATTCCTAAAAATTGTTAAAAGGTGTTTGAAATGACAAAAAACAACAAAATAAAAAAGGAAAAAATTAAAGTGCAAAAAAAGTTAAAATTAAATATTTTTAAAACCCCAAACCCGATATTTTTCAATTATTTTGAACAATTATTAATAAAATTATTTGCCTCAAAATACAAAAAAATTGATAAAATGAAGTTGAGTCCAAACCAAGAAGAAAAGAATAATTTTTATCATTCAAACCATTTTTTTAAAAAATGAGAATGTTTTATTATGTTAAACTGCCAAAATAATGCATCTTTGGGGTTGGATTTAGGTGAAAAAACTTTAGGAATTGCTTTATCACAAACAGGAATTATTGCCCAAAACCTCAAAACAATTTTTTTTGACACCCACAAATACGATCAATTGATTGCACCTTTACAAAAAATCATTTCTCAATATCAAATTAAAAAAATTATTTTGGGATACCCCAAACACATGAACAACGACATAGGAATTAAAGCCAAAATAAGTAATTATTTTAAAAAAACGCTAGAAAACAAGTTTGGTCAAGTAAAAGTAATTTTATGGGATGAACGATTATCTACCGTACAAGCAATCCAAATATTAAAAACCAATAACAAAAAAAAGGCAAAATTTTACAAATGAAAGACGAAATTGCAGCATCCATCATTTTACAAAATTATCTCGATTATATTAAATTACACCCAAACAAAGAGAATTGAAATGTTTGATTTTGAAAAAGAAAAGCGCTTAAAAAAATTAAAAAAATACGCCCAAGAAAACAAAATCCCCATTATTCAAGACCAAGGATTAGCTTTGTTGCTTGATGTAATTTCACAAAACAAAATCAAAAATATTTTAGAAATCGGAACTGCCATTGGATATAGTGCTTTGGCTATGAGTTCTCTTACAACTAAAATTGATACCTTAGAAAGAGATTTTATAAATTATAATTTAGCTAAAAACTTTTTAAAAGAAACTCCTTATCACATAAATGTCATTTGGGCAGAGGCGTTAATTTATCCTACTTGCAATTTAAAAAACTATGATTTAATTTTTATTGACGCTGCCAAAGCCCAATATCAAAAGTTATTTTACAAATATGTTCCTTTACTCAAAAAACAAGGAATTATCATTTTTGATAACCTCAATTTAAGTTGTTTTAAAAAAGCAAAAACGACTAAAAATAATAAAGGGATTTTCAAAAAAATGCATATTTTTCAAACTTTTTTAACAAATCACCCAGATTTTACCACCACTTTTCAAGATGTAGGCGATGGGTTAATTATTTCTTATCTCAAAAAAAATTTAGTAATTTTGAAAAAACCACCAAAAAAATAAAAAAAGAAGGTCTTTTTTATGAATAATAAAATTTATGAACTTACCCAAACAGGAATAGAAAAATTAAAAAAAGAATTAACTTTTTTAAAAGAAGTTAAAAGAAAAGAAAATTTAGAAGCTTTAAAAGAAGCGCGCGAACAAGGGGATTTATCGGAAAACGCTGATTATGATGCTGCTAGAAACGAACAAGCTTTAATAGAACATCGCATTTCAGAAATCCAAAATATTTTAAAAAATGTCCGTGTAGTTAAAGTTTCCAAAGAAAGAGAAGTAAGTATTGGGAAAAAAGTATCTTTGGAGCTTTTACACACCAAACAACAACAAGAAATTGAATTAGTAAGCACCTTGGAAGCAGATCCCTTTACAAACAAAATTTCGATTGAATCTCCTTTGGGGCAAAACATCAAAGGGCATCAAATAGGAGATATTGTTTTTGTTACCAGCGAAACTGGAAACACTTTTAGAGTCAAAATTGTAGATGTCCAATAAAATGACTTGTCCCAACAAACTTTTCATACCTCAACACTATTTTCCTTGTGTCTTGCAAATTCCTTTTGGCTTGTTTCAAAAAAAAGGCATTAAAGCGTTAATTTTTGATCTAGACAACACTTTAATTGAATGCAACAAAAATATTCTAGATGAGCAAATTAAAACCTTTTTAACTAATTTATCTCTTGTTTTCAAAATTGTTATTCTTTCTAACGCCTCTAAAAAACGACTCCATAAAGTTTTAAAAAAAGATTTTACTTTTATATATTTGAATTTTTTAAACAAAAAACCATCCCCTAAAGCTTTTCAAAAAGCATGCCAACTTCTCAATTTAGAGCCCATACAAATGTTGATGATAGGAGACCAACTCCAAACAGATATAAAAGGAGCTAATCAAGCAGGTTTTTGTTCTTTGTTAGTGAAACCCCTAAATCGCCTTCAAGAAAGTGCGTTTACCAAATTCAATCGTTTTTATCGTGAAAAAAAGTTTTTAACTAATCTCAAAAAACAAGATTATCACCTTTGGAAAGAAAAATTTCAAGACTTTGAAGAAAAATGAAAATAATATATTTTTTGCACAAAATTCGTCAAGACATTATAACAAACCTTTATTACATATTCAAATTGCAGTTTTATTTCATAATTACAACAAAAACGATACCTTAGTACAACAAAAACCCCATCTTACTCAAGTCAATATCCAAAAATACAACAAAAAAACCTACCATTTTTCGCGTTCTATCTGCTGAAAAAAATATTAAAAAAAGAATTCGGCATCACAAATATCGCTATTCTTAATGCCATCAAAAAAAACATTTTTGGAGTAATAAAAAATGAATTATTGCAATAAAATTATATTATTAAATGATAAATTAGAGCCTAAACGAAATTTTTTTCAAATAAAATATTTTCAAAAGCTAACTTACCTTAATCTTAATCAAGCTGTCTATAAACTTCTCAAAAGTAATTTTAATTATTTGAGTCAAAAAGGGTGCCCTTTAACTTTTAATTATCAAGAAATTTTATCCTCTTTAAAAAACTCCATCAAAAGAAAAATAGTTTCATGACAAAGACAACAATTATCATTGGAGGAAAATTCAAAGGGTGCAAAATCAAACTAGTACCATCACCCCAAACCAAAGCCACTAGCTCTTTGGTTAAAGAATCTCTCTTTAATACTTTGGGAAACTCAGTAAAAAACAAAATCTTTTTAGATTTATTTGCAGGCAATGGTTCTTATGGTTTTGAGGCTTTAAGCAGAGATGCTAAACAAGTCTATTTTGTTGATGCTTCCGTAAAAGCTTTTCAAACCTTAAAAGAAAATAACCAAAAATTAAAAATTAATTTGCAACAAAGCATTATTTTTTATGGTCATTTTATTAAAGCTTTAAAAAAATTCCAAAAAGCCAACTTGATTTTTGATTTTATTATTTTAGACCCTCCTTATTTTAAAGATTTTTATTTACCTGCTTTTGAATATTTGAACAAATTAACACATAAAAATAGCATTATTATTTGCGAATTACATCAAAAAATTGTTTTACCTACACAAATTAAAGAATTTGTTTTACAAAAAGAAAAACAATACGGTAATAAAAAAATCCAATTTTATCAAAAAATTTAGACTTTAATCAAGAAAAGAAAAAACAAAAAGGAGTTCAAAATGAACAATATTTGGTTATATATAAATCCAATTATAGGATTTTTATTAGGTGGAGCTTTCGGAGCTTTTTTAATGTTTCGTTGGTTTAAAAAACATTTACAAAAAAATCCTCCAATCAGTGAAAAACAAATCAAAGAAATGTTTCGTCAAATGGGACGTACCCCTTCTGAAAAACAAATTCGTCAAATTATGAACAGCATGAAACAAGGCAAATAAAATAATGTTTGAAAGTTTCCTTTTTACATTTATTTTTATTGTTTTTATTTGTCTTTTAGTTATTTTTATAATGAATTATTTTTATAGCAAAAATGTTAAAAACAAAATTATAAATTATTTATTGTCTTGTAGCAATTTAGAACAAGAAATATTAAAAAGTTTTTTGCAAAATCCTCATAAAACTTTTACCTTAACAAAAGATGCAAACATTACTAAAAATCTATTACAATTGAATATCATTTTTTTAAAAGAAATAGTTTCGGATGCTAAATATAATAATTATGTTTTAACCCTTTAATAAAAAATATTATTCACAAAAATAAAGATTTAAAAAAATTTACCATTAATAATATTTTTTAAATCATTTAAAATTT
>NZ_MAPF01000054.1:0-57687 GCF_002554195.1 New Jersey aster yellows phytoplasma
ATAAAAGGTGTTTTTTATTATATAAACTTGAAAATTTTATTCTGTAATCAATTCATTGTAATTTACAACTTTAACAGAAACATTTTCATCAGCGCTAATTAAACGAGAAATAGGGCATCGTTTATGAGTTGCATTTGCAATTATTTCAGTTTGTTCCAACGTCATATCTTGGATTCCTAAAATAGCAGTAGGTTTGAAATAAAAACCTTTATCATCTTTTTGCATTTCTAAAGTTACTTTTACTTTTAAATCTTTATTTGTGTAATCTTGTTCTGCTAAAATCTTTTTGGAAGTTTTATAAAAACAAATTGCCCAACAAAGACAAAATAAATCAACAGGCCCTGATTGTTTGTTGCTTGGTTCTAAAGCTGAAACTAGTTTTTTAGTGATTCCTTCTTTTTCTTCAAAAAAACATAAATCATCTAAATGGGGATTAAAATAAGCAATTGTTTTAAAAATAATCATATTATAAACCTTTCTTTATTAAAAAAATATTTCTTTTTTATGCATTTCTTTAAGCATCTATTTTATTATAACACCAAAATAAGTTAAAATATAATTATTTTAATTAAAACTAGAGTTAATAATATTTTGCACATCAATAGCTAATTGATGCATATTTGTATTGCAATAATTATCGTATTTTAAAGGAGGGTGAATAATTATTTCCACTACTTTTTTTTGCCAAAAGCGCTTATTTTTGATTTGACTGGCTCCTTTGATAGTTAAAGGCAAAATGGAAGCTTGACTTTTGCAAGCAATTTTGAAAGCCCCTCCTAAAAGTGGCATTGCTTGTTCATTATTTCTATCTTTAATACCTCCCTCAGGAAAAACTACCATCACCATACCATTTTTAACTTTGGGAACTGCATTTATTAAATTTTGGGCAGTTTTTCTGATTTCATCCCTTGAAATTACCATACAATCCAAAGACAAAAAAGCTAATTTTAAAAACCATGCAGTTCCAAAAAAACAATTAAAATTTTGTTTGGGAGAAAACGACAAAGTTCTCGGAATAACACTTGCAATAACAAAAGGATCAGTGTACGACTTGTGATTGGCATAAATAACAACGTTTTCTTTTGAAGGAATCAAATGGGGATTTTGAACTACTACTTTAATTCTTAAAAAACGGTTAACAAAACGCGACAAATTAAGAGAAACAAACCCTTTAAAATAATGGTTAGGAGGTAAAAAGGTCATCAAAACGAGACAAAAAACCAAAATTATAAACGTTATAAAAAAAGACAACAACAAACCAAAAATTAAATTAACTGGCAGTTTGTAGCAAAAAGAAAAATCAACTGGCATAGTTTTGGGAATTTGAAAAAAAACAAATGTAAACCAAATGGCAAAAAAAATAAAAGTCAACATTTGGGCGTATCTAATTTCTTTTGATAAATGGCAAAAATTAATTGTGGATGAATTTCTTTTTGGATTAATTGGTATTGTGATAAATCAATTTTGGGGAAAAAAACGTTTCCTTGATGTCTTTGTAAAATGTGTGTGATGTATAAAGTTGTTACCCAAGGTAAGGTTTGTTGATAGATTTTTCCTCCACCAATAATAAAAATTTCTTGGGCAACATCACTTTCCAAAAAAGATTGCAAATCAGAAACTACAGTAAAATTAGGCAATTCTAAATCATGCTTTAAAGAAGCTACATAAGTGTTTTTAAAATTAAAAGGCTTGTTTTTGAAATAACTTTTTAAAGATTTATAAGTTTCATACCCCATTAAAACATTTTTATTGAGGGTAATTTTTTTAAAATATTGTAAATCTTGGGGATAATGCCAAGGTAATTTGTTGTATTTGCCAATCAAATAATTGCCATCAAAGGCAGTAATTAAATTAATCATACAGCAATATCACCTTTCAAAATGCCATCACATTGATAATTTTTTAAAATAAAATCAATAAATTTAAAATCATCAATATTTTTAATGTCAGGATTTAAAATCATTTGAGGTAGTTTTTTAGGGGTTCTTTGAATTTGGGTCTGAACTTGTGTTATGTGATTGGAATAAATGTGGGCATCTCCTAAAGTGTGGATAAATTCGTAAGGTTGTAAGTTAGTTACTTGTGCTACCATCATAAGCAATAAAGAATAAGAAGCAATATTAAAAGGTATTCCCAAAAAAACATCTCCACTACGTTGATATAGTTGCAAGGAGAGTTTGCCTTGGTGAACGTAGAATTGAATTAAGACATGACAAGGCGGCAATGCCATTTGATTTAATAAGGAGGGATTCCAAGAATTAAGAATCAAACGCCTCGAATTGGGATTGGCTTTGATTTCAGAAATTAAAAATTTAATTTGATCAACGCCATTAAAATCGCGCCATTGTTTACCATAAACAGGACCTAAATTACCGTGTTTGGTGGCAAAAAGGGGATCATTTTTGATTTTTTTCACAAATTCTTTCAATGTTTCATTTTGAAAAAAATCTGATTGTTGATATTTTTGATAAGGCCATTCATTCCAAATATTAACATTATTTTGTACCAAATAAAAAATATTAGTATCCCCTTTTAAAAACCATAAAAGTTCGTGGATAATTGATCTAAGATTCATTTTTTTAGTAGTTAACAAAGGAAAACCTTCTTCAAGATTAAAACGCATTTGGTAACCAAAAACACTTTTGGTACCTGTATTAGTGCGGTCTTTTCTGAAACTGCCTTTTTGAAAAATAAAACGACATAAATCTAAATAAGTATTCATAATTTAAAACTCCTTGTTTTTTAATTGAACAAATGTTTGTTGTTTACAGGGACAAAAGATATAAAGCTTCTGTGTAAATGGCAGTTAAAGCAATTAATTGGTCAATTGAAATAGATTCATTTTTTTGATGAATTAAGGAAACTTCATCGACAAAAGTGGGTCCAAAAGGTACTAAATTAGGAGCACATTTAGCAAAAGAACCACCACCAACACACATAGGTTTGGAAAATAAATCATTAGTGTGTTTTTGATAAACTTTCAATAACGTTTGCATCAATTCACTTTTAGGATCAATATACATAATGGGATGATGAAGAGTAGTTTTGAGGCAAAAATGTTGATTATTGGCTGCTTTTCCTAATTGAAAAAGGATTTTTTCAAATGTAATTCCTTTAGGATATCTTAAATTAAGAGTGAAGAAGGTTTGATTATTTTCTAATTTTAAAACTCCAGAAAAACAAACTAAATTATAAGTTTCTTCATCAAAGTGATTAATGCCTAATTTTTTTCCATCCAGACTATCTAACAAATATTGGTCAAAAAAATCAACCAAATTATTTTTAATTCCCAATGATTTAAGGACTTTCATCAAATCATAAAGGGCATTTTCCCCTGTTTCAGGAGTCGAACCATGAGCAGAAATGCCATGCACTTCGATTTTTAACAAATCTCCTTGGGTTTCTAATGTGGCTTTGATATTTGTAGTTTGAACAAAATTATGGAATAAATCTAGGTAATTAGGATCAAATTTTAGAACTGCTTGTGCCAAATCAGGAACTACATTAGAGGCTTGTCCGCTTTGAATGCTTACAATTCTATTATCTAAAACTTCACCTTCAAAAGTCAAATCCCCAATTCCTTTTTCGCAATAAATAGCAGGAAAATGGCTGTCCGGAACAAAACCAGATACAGGTAATTCAGGAATTTGTTTAAAATAGTGTTTCATACAACGAAATCCAGTTTCTTCATCGACACGCAAAATTAATTTAATTCTTTTGGAAAGCGGTAAATTTAGTTCGTGCAATATTTTCAAAGCCCAGAAAGCTGCCATTGTAGGACCTTTATCGTCTTGTGTTCCTCTGCCATAAAGTGTGCCATCAACAATTAAAGCCTCATAAGGCGGATAGTACCAGCCGGTTCCTGCAGGAACAACATCCAAATGACCAATCATACCAACCCATTCTTTTTGGTCTCCGTATTCAATATGACCAGCGTATCCTTCCAAATTAAGGGTTTTAAAGCCGCTTTGGGATCCCAAATCAAGCATAAAATTAAGGGCTTGTTGGTTGCCTTTTCCAAAAGGAGCGCCTGTTCTATTAGGGTCAAAAGTAGTAAGTTCGGTGTTAATTTTTAATAATGTTTGCAAAGCCTCAATTAAGGCGTCTTTTCTTTTTAAAACCTCTTTTTTAAAATCAATCATTTTATAACCTCTTTTTTATTATTTTATTTTTTTGGTAATTTTGTTAATTTTAATTTTTTGTTCGTTTTTTGTGTTGTTTTTTTGTTTGTATATTTTATTGGAGGCACTTGCAAAATATAAAAACCAAAAATGTAAGCATAGATAAAGACATTTTTTATTAATAATTCTTTCATAACATCAATAATTTATCCACATAATAATCATATTTTTGCACGAAAATAAGGGAAAAAGGCATAAAGCAGAAAAACAAAAAATATTAATTCTACATTTATTTTTATATTTTATCTACACCCTAATACTTAAATTTTAACATTATTTTTAGCATTTAAAAAAAAGAAAAATATTTTTTTATAAAAAAAAAGTGTTTCTTTTTCGTTTTGATTAAGTTATAATATTAGTGGATTTTAAAGGAATTCAAGAAATTTTAAAAAACCGCTAGTAATAAATTCGTTTAAAATTCTTTAGTTCATCTTAAAATTTTTGCATTTTACAAATTTGTGTATTTTGCAAAGATTAAGATATTAGAAAGAAAAATATAAAATCATTGAAAAATATTTACCAAAAACAACCTTGTTTAAAACAAAGGTTTATTTATTGTTTAAGTGCATTATTACTTTTGATCTTATTTGTAATAAGTTTTAATTGCACTTTAAAGCTATTACAACAGAACCAATAGATATCAATACTATTGAAAAACATATAGGATCTTTTGAAAATACACCAAATGAAAAAAAATAATTGAAAAATTTGCAAAAAATTACAAAAATAAAAGTGGTATTTCTATTGGAGAAGATTTAGAAGTTATTTCGATAATCAATAACAAAGCAATTATCAAAGCACAAGAAAATTCTAAAAAAATTAAAGGTCAAGTGGAAGTTATTTTTAATGTCAAAGAAGACCTAAATGATTTAATTAAAAATAAAGCTTTAGGGGAAATAGAATTAAGTAAAATGCACAGTGAGGCATTAGTTTCTAATGAGGATTTATTAAATGCAATCAAAGATAAAAATGATGGTTTAATAATTACAAAAGAAGATATTGATTTCCCTAAAAAAGATCGCGTAAAAGGTGTTATAACCATTCAAGCATTGGAAAAATCTCCTAAATATAAAGGAAAAGCTAAATTAAGTTATCAAATTAAAAAAATAAATAAAGAAGAGTTCATTGAAGAAATTAAAAAAAGTTATAATATTCCAATTGATTCATCCATAACAAAAAGTCAATTAGATGAAACAATTGAAAATGTAATTGCAGAAGAAATAGGAAGCCCAGATTCAACTAAAGAATTAGTTGTAAAAAGAGTTAAAGAAGCAGTAACGCTTTTATTAAGTGATAGCAATACTTTATCTGAAAAAATAACAACTTCTATGTCAAATGAAGAAGAGTTGCCAAATAACTCACAAACAATATTAACTCCTAAAATAACAAACGAAAAAACAGATAATAACGAAAATAAAAATTATGGATTTTATATTGTTATTGCTTCCATTATATTCATTTCAATCACTTTTTTAAGTTTGCTTTTTGTTATTTTTAAAAAAAGAAATATTCAATCATAATTAAAAAATATCAAAGAGGTTTATAACCTCTTTTTTATTTTATATTTATAAAAATATAAAAAATAAAATAGAAATGTTGGAAAAAAAGATAAGTGAAAATACCATCTTTTAAAAAAAACATAATTATTGCAATAATAATCTTTTCTATACTTTTAATAATGTTTGGTTGGTTAGGATGGCAAAATAACTTTTTTGCTTTAGAAGCTTCACAAAATTCTAATAAAAATACTTCTTTATCCTCCAAAAATTTTAATTATAATGATTTACAAGTTTTACCAAAAAAACAAAATGAAAAAATTGAAGAACAAGTTCCAGAAGCCAAAGAAAACAATTTAGATAATCCCAATCAAAAATCCCCAAAAACATTGTATCCACAAATAAAAGAAATTGAAGAAATAAAAGAACCACACAAATACAGACCAAAATCAACTCCCAAACCAAACCAAAACAACAGATCACAAACTATCAAAAAAAATCCTCATTTACAAAAAGCCAAAAATAAAAGAAAAATGATGCAAAAAAAACTAGTTTACCAAAATCAAAAAATTATAGATTTAAAAGAAAAAATCTTAATTTTGGAAAATGAAAAAAACAAACCCAAGGAACTAGAAAAACAATTTAGTGAACAAATTAAACCTCAATTAGAATCTCAAATCCAAGGAATGAATATTTATAATGTATATTTAGGAAAAAAAAGCGATAAAGATATGGCGTTAGGATGGTTACGAAAAAACTTTTCTAATCAACATTATCAAATTAACTTTTCTTATGGTTTGTATAATTCTCAAATTATCCAATCCACAGTTTTTTTTGATTCTCGCATCAAAGAACCACCACCCAAAAACCTTTTATTAGTTTATTTTGATGGAGGCACAAGAGATAAAGCTAATAATTGCTATTCTTTGGAGGCATTAAAAACTTTAGGTAATGGCGCTCAAAATATGTATATTCTTTGGCAAGATGAAAACCCTTTTAATGACAAAAACTTTATTCAAAACAACTTTTGCACTGACCTTATTTATGAAAAAGGCTCTTTTTTAGGTGGACCTTCTTATTTGAATGTCAAACATATTTCTTTAAAAAAAATTAATACTAATGAAATTATTGCCACTTTTCCTGTTGAATGTCAAATTGAAGTACCTTGTTCACTTGATGGACTAAATTTAGAGTTAAAATTTCCTTTTTATAATTACAAAACAGAAGGTTTGTTTTCGAATACTCATATCAAAAGTCTTAGAAAAATTAATGTATATTCTAAACACACAGGACAATCAAAAACACTTTATTACAAAATTTAAAAAAACCAGTAGATTGTAAATTCAATCTACTGTTTTTTAATATTTATTTAATTTGTTATTATTTAAAATAAATCTTCCCATCTTTAATAACAATACAATTACTAATTTGCTTTTGGGTAAGTTCTTCCAATTTGGTTTGTAATTTATTTTCAGAAACAAAAGGAAAAACACCAAAATTTAATAATAAACGACGAGCTTCTTGTTCAGTTTTAACTAAAGCCAAAACAGGGACGGATGGATGAAATTTAGAAACATTATAAGCATCTTCTAAATCATAAACAACAATTGCTTTAACAAAAGTGCGAAAAGCCAATTCAACAGCACTTAATAAAAGATTTTCTTTGAAGTTTTTAGGTTGATATACTTGTGATAAAGCTTGATAATTAACTACTTTTTCAGCTTGATAGTTAATTTTTTTCATATAAGTTACAGCTTCTACAGGATATTCACCTGAAGCACTTTCGCCTGATAACATAGTAAAGGTTGTACCTTCTTTAACTGCATTAAAAACATCAGAAGTTTCGGCTTTGGTTGGGCGTGGGTTTCTTTGCATGGATTCTAACATTTGAGTAGCTACTACAACTGGTTTACCGTATTCTAAACATTTATTAATAATACGCGTTTGGTAAAGCGGTACTAATTCACCATCAACTTCTATTCCTAAATCACCTCTTGCAACCATAATGCCGTCTGATTCTTGAATGATTTCTTCTAAATTATCAACACCTTCTTGATTTTCTATTTTAGAAATAATTTGGATGTTTGAATTTCCTTGTTCTTGTAAAATTTTTCTAATATCTTGGACATCTTGAGACTTTCTAACAAATGAAGCAGCAATATAATCAAAATCTTGTTGGGCAGCAAAAACAATATCTTGATAATCTTTAGGAGAAATAAAGTCCATTTCTAAATTAACTTTAGGAACATTTACACCTCTGCGAGATTTGATGGAGTGAGTATTTTTGGCTTTAGTAACTAATTGTTGTTTGGATTCATCTTTGCCTACAACTTCCAAAGATAAATATCCATCATCAATATTAATCATATCGCCAACTTTTAATTCATTGTATAAATTAGTATAACTAACTGAAAAAAGTTTAGCATTACCTAAAACTTCTGTCATAGATATTCTTACTTCAGAATCTTTTTGAATTGTTACTAAACCATCCAATTTGTGAGTTCTAATTTCAGGCCCTTTGGTATCTAACATAAGTCCTGTATGTTTGTCTAATTTATCGCTAATAGTTTTAATAGTTTTCATTAAAAGTTTAGTTTGTTCGTATTGAGCGTGAGAAAAATTAAATCTTGCTACATTCAAACCTGTTTGAATTAAAGCTTGTAAAATGTTTTTTTCATAAGAAGCAGGTCCTAAGGTACAAATTATTTTAGTTTTGTTCATGAATAGCTACATCCTTTTTTGGTTTTAAAAATATATAAAAATAATTGTCAAAATTAGTTAAATTAAAACATTATGACATATAAAAAAACTTAAATAAGAAATAAGCCAAAGTATAAATAATAGGTCCAATAATTCTAGTAGCAATCATAATGAAAGGTAATAAATTGTCTCTTTTACTTATTGACATTATTCCTAAATGTCCGGTTCCTCCTACACTTAAAGCACCTAAACCAGCTGTAAGAGATGTTTCAAAAGGATAAAAACCAAAAGCTTTAGAAAGAACAAAGGATATTAAAACAACTACCAATAAAGCAGTTAAAACCATAGTTAAAACAGGTATTTGTTTTATTCCTCCCATTAATTGTTGCCATTTAACTGTCATCCCTAAACCTGCTAAAATAGGAGTAGTGAAATTTTTAGATATTACTTGTCCTGCTTGAGAAATATGACTTTGATTTTCTTGTGATAATAAATTAAAAATTCTAATCAAAATTAAGAAAAGAATAAAATAAACTAACGATTCTAAATAAGCCCATAATAATTTATTTAAAAGACCACTTAAACTAAATAATACAAAAATCATTGTTAAACCCATGCCGATATTTTTATATTCTAAAGGAATTTTTTTCTCTGTTGGTTTGGGTGTAAGTTTATTATTTTTATATTCTAATTTTCCTTTGCCACTAAATTTAGTTTTATCAAAAACAACATACATTAAGCCAGCAAATAAAATACTTAAACATCTAGCCATAATTAAAGGCACTATAATTGCTGTTCTAATAGTTTTTTGATCTAATTGAGGAAAAGCTTCTTTATAAATGCCATTTGCAAAACCATTAATACCTAAATTGGTTCCCCCATTTGTTAACGGAACAGCTACATAAAAAATAGAGTCTAAAAACGAACCTTGAGTGCTAAATCCTTCTGGTTTTTGATAATTAAATAAATACCCCACAAAACCAACATTTAAAATAGCTATTAAACAAATGATTAATGTTAAAGGAAGAAACTTAGAAAGTGATCTTTTTAATAAATTTCTATCAACACTTAAAATACTTCCAGCAATAACACAAGTTATAAAAAAGTTAGCAAAATCAGATCCTAAATGATTATTTGGTGTTTTGGTACTGAAAAAATTTTCATTACATTTATCTGCTAAATCTTTCGGTATCCACCCTCTATAAACCAAATAAGAAGGAACAAAAATACAAAGCAAAAATCCTAATCCTATTTTATTTAAATAAGGGACACTATCACCAATAAAGTTAAGCCCGTATCCTAAGATAAAAATAATAAATAAAGGGGTTAAAAGAGGGTGATATAATTTTTTTATTCCCCATTCTTTAACTGCAAAAAGATGTAAAGCATAAACAACTACAAAAAAAGAAACATTAAAGGGTGAAAACCAAAAATCTTTATTTGCTTGTCTTTTTTCATTATAAATTACTCCGATTCTTCACAAAAAATAAAATAACTAATAAATTCATAAATATGATGTAATATAAATAATTAATTTTATAAATGATTGATAAATTATTTTTTGTGATTTTTTTATTTTCAAAATTATTACCTAAATAATTAATTATGCATTCTTAAATAATAAAGTTAACAATCAAACTAGTTTTTTAATTAAACTATTTCCTGTCATTTCTTGAGGTTTTTTAATTTCCAATAAATCTAGCATTGTGGGCGCAACATCACATAAAGACCCTGGTTTTAAGACAACATTTTTATCTGTAACAATGAAAGGAACTAAATTAGTAGTATGAGCTGTGTGTGGATTCCCTTGGTTATCTTTCATTTTTTCGGCATTTCCATGATCTGCTACAATACAAGCTTTGCCTTTAACTGCAAAAATAGCGTTTAGAACTTCTTTAAGACAACTGTCTACTGTTTGAACCGCTTTAATAGTAGCATCTAAAAAACCAGTATGTCCTACCATATCAGGATTTGCAAAATTAAGAATTAAAGTATCGTATTTACGAGAAAAAATAGCAGTTTTAGCAGCGTTGGTAATTTCTAAAGCACTCATTTCGGGTTTAAGATCATAAGTTTTTACTTTGGGAGAAGGAATTAAGATTCTATCTGCATTTTTTAATTGTAGTTCCTTGCCACCATCAAAGAAAAAAGTTACATGAGGATATTTTTCAGTTTCCGAAATTCTTAGTTGGTGCATTCCTAAATTGGCAATTACTTCACCATAAATATTTTTTAAAGTTTTTTTTCAAAAGCAACTACACTTTTAACTTGAACGTTGTATTGAGTCATTGTTACCAAAAAAAGATTATTTACTAATTTATTACCGCAAAAATTGGTTTTGCCCTCAGAACAAAAAGCATTAGTGGCACAAGGATTAGATAGAGCAGTTGCAAGACGCATAGCGCGGTCAGGACGAAAATTAACAAAAATAACTGCATCATTATCATCAATTAAACCATTTGGATCAGTAATGAAAGGAGTAATAAATTCATCTGTAATTCCTTGATTATAAAAATTTTGCATAGTTTTTTCTAATGACAAGGTAATAACAGGGGCTTGTTTGGATGTAAGCATATTATAGACTAAATTGATGCGGTCCCAATTATTATCACGGTCAAGAGCATAATATCTACCAGCAACAGAAGCAATATTAAAGCCGTAATCAAGAAGGTTTTTAATGTAATTAATGCCTGAATGAGTGCCTGTGTCTCTTCCATCAGTAAAAGCGTGTAAAAAGGTGTTGTTTGCTAAGTTATTTTCTTTTAATAAATCAAATAAAGCTTTAAAATGATCTAAATGAGAATGAATTCCTCCATCAGAGATAAGCCCTAAAAGATGAATTTTACTGTTATTTTTTTTAACATGTTCGATGGCTTGGAGAAATTGTTTGTTAGTAAAAAAAGTTTTATCACGAATAGCTTTATTAATTTGAGTAAGTGATTGATAAACAACTCTTCCTGCTCCTAAATTAAGGTGTCCTACTTCACTATTTCCCATTTGACCCTGGGGAAGGCCCACTTCTTCACCTGAGGCTTTAAGAGTGGTGTTGGGAAAGTTTTTTAAAAGATAATCTAGATAGGGAGTTTTTGCCAAATGAAAAGCGTTATTTTCTTTTTGGTCGGTTAAGCCTAAGCCATCTAAAATAATTAATCCTACAAATTTTTTAGTCATATTCCCAAACTCCTTACATCAAAAGACCATCTTAAACGATGGTCTTGTCAACAATAATGTTATTTTGTTTTTAGTTGGGATTTATTTTTTCAAATTATAAAAAGTTTTTAATCCTAAAAAGGGAGCTTCTACTAATTGGTCTTCAATTCTTAATAATTGATTGTATTTTGCAATACGATCAGTACGCGAACAAGAACCAGTTTTAATTTGACCCGAATTAGTAGCAACAGCTAAATCAGCAATAGTTGTGTCTTCAGTTTCGCCACTACGGTGAGAAATAACAGCGGTGTAAGAAGCTTTTTTTGCCATTTCAATTGTTTCTAGGGTTTCTGTTAGAGTTCCTATTTGATTTAATTTAATTAAAATAGAGTTTCCTATTTTGTTTTCAATTCCTTTAGCTAATTTTTGGGTGTTAGTAACAAATAGGTCGTCTCCTACTAATTGAATTTGGTTACCTAATTTTTGGGTTAAGTATTTCCATCCATCCCAATCATTTTCATCAAGTCCGTCTTCGATTGAAATAATTGGATATTTAGCAACTAAAGTTTCGTAATAATGAACTAATTCTTTGCTACTAAAAGATTTATTATTTTCAGATGCAAGAACGTATTTTTGAATTTTTTTATCATAAAACTCGGAAGCTGCAACGTCCATTCCTAAAAAAATATCTTTTCCTGGCTCGTATCCTGCACTTTTGATAGCTTCCAAAATGATTTGTAAGGCTTCTTCGTTAGAATTAAGGTCAGGTGCATATCCACCTTCGTCTCCTACTGTAGTTGGAAGCCCTTTTTGTTTTAAGATTTTTCCTAAATGGTGAAAAACTTCAGCCCCGTAACGTAAAGCTTCTTTAAAAGATGGTGCTCCAATTGGTAAAATCATAAACTCTTGAAAATCAACACTGTTAGAAGCGTGAGCTCCGCCGTTGATAACATTCATCATAGGAACTGGCATTTGTTTAGGCCAAACGCCTCCTACATATTGATAAAACTCAAGATTTAAGTAGTTAGCTGCAGCTTTAGCACAAGCCAAAGAAACACCTAAAATAGCGTTAGCACCTAAATTAGATTTGTTGGGAGTTCCGTCAACTTTAATTAATAATTTATCAATTAAAGTTTGTTCTAAGACAGAATAACCTTCTAATTCTGGTTGAATAACTTCAGTAACGTTTTTAACAGCTTGCAAAACACCTTTACCTAAAAATCTTTTGGCATCACAGTCTCTTAGTTCAACTGATTCGTGTTGTCCGGTAGAAGCTCCTGAAGGAACAATAGCTTTTCCAAACGCTCCTGATTCTGTATAAACTTCCACTTCTACTGTAGGGTTTCCTCTTGAATCTAGCACTTCGCGTGCTAAAATGCTTTCAATATATGGCATAATTAATACTCCTTTTTTAAATTAGTTTTTAATTATAAAATGAAAAATAAAATAAATTTTGTTTGTGGGACAAATATTTAAATTTACTAACCATAAATATTATAATGGTTTTTTGCTAAAAAATGTATTTTAATGTGTAATAAATGAATATTTTTGTAATAATTGCAATTATGGTTTTAATAAAGCAAACATTTTTTGTTTGTATATTTCTACTCCGTGTTGATTAAAAGGGTTAATTCCTAACAACAAACCTGACATTGCACAAGCTTTTTGGAAAAAATACGCTAAATATCCAAAATGATAGGCATCCAAAGTAGGAATGACAATTTCTAAATTAGGAACTTTTCCTTCAATGTGGGCTTGTCTAGTGGCTTGAAGAATTTTTTGATTAATTTGAGAATAAGTTTTTCCAGCTACATAATTAAGATTGTCAAGTTCATTTAGAATATGAGGAACAACACAATCATCTTTTATTGATGAAACATTTAAAACTGTTTCAAAAAGCATTTTGGTGCCTTCTTGGATAAATTGCCCTAAGGAATGCAGATCAGTAGAATTATTGGTGGCTCCTACAAAAAGCCCTTTTTCTTCTTTGCCCTCAGATTCAGCAAATAATTGTTTCCACCATTCAGAAAAAGAAAGGAGATTTGGTTCGTAACTTACCAATATTTCCATTTTTTTGTTTTGTTGGGTATGGAATAAATACCTTGCTAAAGCGTACTTATAGGCTTGATTTTGCAAAAGGTCTTCTTGAAAAGTATCGTGATAAGATTGCAAAGCACCTTTCATCATTGAGGCAACATCTAAATTAGCAAAAACAAAAGGAAGGATGCCTACGCTTGTAAAAACACTAAATCTTCCGCCCACAGAATCAGGAATAACAAATGTTTGATAACCTTCTTTAAGAGCTAAATTTAACAAAACGCCTTTTTGGCTGTCGGTAGTTACAAAAATACGATTTTTGGCAAGTTGTTTGCCATATTTTTCTTCTATTTCTTTTTTCAAGATTCTAAAAGCAAGTGCTGGTTCCAAAGTGGTGCCTGATTTTGAAATAACATTAATTGCCCAATTTTTGTTTTTAAGAAAATGGAGCAAATTAGTTAAGTAATTGCCTGATACTTGATGACCTGCAAAAAGAATTTCTGGCTTAGTTTTTTTAAAGGGTGTTTGCAAAAATTCAATTCCTGCTTTAGCTCCTAAATAAGAACCTCCAATTCCAATTACTACTAAAACATCTAAATTGGGGTGGAAATTTTTTAGTTGTTTCATTTTTTCAATTTCTTTAAAATCAAAATGTAAAGGTAGTTCTAACCAACCCAAATATTTTTCTTTTAGTTGTTTGTCTTGATGTAATTTTTGGTGTATGGACTTAATTTGAGGGGCATAAGTTTGGGTATGTTTGCGCCAATCTAAAAAATTATAAATCCCTTCAAGGTTTAATTTCAACATTGTGTAATTTTACTCCTTTTATTTTTTTATTTGGTGCTTTATTCTATTTTTATTAAATATTTTATTCTCATTTTATTTAAATATTTTAACATTTTTTAATATTGTATTAGTTTTTAATTAATAGTTTTGGTTTGTAAAGCATTATTTTTATTTTTCTTAAAACGTGGGATTTGGTTGGTTTTGTTTTGGCGCAAAAAAGAGTAAAATAAATAAGTGGTTGTAAAAAAGACAATAATATTGCTTCCAAAAGTACTTAAACCACATTGAGTAGCATCAGAAATTGAAACATCTAAATTTAATTGGGGTAATATATCATGCAAAAACCATAAAATAGTTATCCTTAAAACAACTCTTAAAAGATTAATTACAAAAATAAGATTAGCATTTTTTTTATAAGATACGACATAACCCATCATTAAAGAAGTCCATACAGAAAAAAACAAAGAAGTTTGTTCCCAATTGAGGATTTCTTTAAAGGATGTTATTTCTTTTTTGGTAAAATCTTTTTCGGGTTTTAAGACGCGCAATAATTGTTCACCACAAAATTGATTTATAAATACTCCAATAATTCCTATAATAAAAGTAATTACAACAATATTTTTAAAGATTTTAAAAGTTTTGCTATTACTTTGAAAAGTAACACTTTGAGATACTATAGCAGATTGACTATCTTCAAAAGAATTAGAAATAGCATAAAAAATACCATTAACCGCCATAACAAATCCAAAAATATCTACTAAGTTTTCTTGAGCTTTGGTAAAATAATTGTCCATCATATCAAGAATAATGAGTTTTCCAATTTCATAAGTAGATTTGGCAATAATTAATGTTCCTGCTAATTTAAGGATAGTTTTTACTGTGCGTTTAGAAAAGACTAGGTTTTTTAATTGCAACTTAAAAATATTTTTAGAACTAAACATACAATAAAAAGTTACCAAAGTAAGTAATAAATTAGCAATTAAATCAGATAGGGCTAAATCAATTAAATTAACTTGGTTTTGTTTGATTGCTTTAAAAGCAAAAGAAATACTAATTCTTGTAATGATAAGGCAAATATTAAGGATTAAAACAAATCTAGTTTTTTCCTTGGCGCGTTCCAATCCAATAAAAACTGCATTGATAGTAATAGCTACAAAAGTAATTAAAATAAGATAATAATATGTAAGTCCGTTTTGGCTACGATAACTTTTATTTAAAAATATATCTCCAAATGGAGCTGGCAAAAGGACACCTAAACCCAAAACCAATAAAAAGAATAAGGAAGAAATAATTGCCAATAAAAAAGCTAGGGTAGCATATTGTTTGGCTTTGGTAAAATTCTTTTTTTTATATTCTCTAGCTACTAAAATAACACCCGCTCCACCCAAAGCTATAGCAACACTTTGCAAAATTTTTTTAATTTGTGCCATATAAGAAATGGTTTTATCTAAATTGGTGCTGGAATTGGGTTCGTTTCCGATAATATAAAAATCAATAGATACAGATAATTGTTGAAATAACAAATAAATAGCAATGGGAAAAGTAAGAATAATTAAATTGATCCAAATAGGTCTTTTAAATGATTTAGGGGTTTGGTTGGTGGGTTTGGAAAAGTGTGGCACATGATTTTTTTCAGCAGACATAAATATACTCCGTTTTATTTTTTTAGTATTTATATCAAAATCAATTGTGATTTATTTGGGGTTTCGAATTTGGAAGTACAAAAGTTAATTTTGATAAATAAAATATTTTATTCTACAATCATTTTACAACAATTTAGATACCACATTAAATAATTCATTTTTTTCATAAGTTTTTTCAAAAAGATCACCAAAAGTAGTGTAATGCAAATTAAGTCCACAAGTGCCAACAGCACAATTAAAAATGTTTTTTTGCAATAAAGAAACGGCATAACTTCCCATTCTAAAAGCAAGTAATAAGTCTTCTGCAGTTGGTTTACCACCTCTTTGAATGTGTCCTAAAACTTGGGCTCTAGTTTCAAAACCACTGTAATTTTCTACCTCTTTGGCTAAACTTAAAACATCAAAAATGTGTTCAGTGACAACTACAATAGCATGTCTTTTGTTTGCTTGGCGCAAATCTTTAATTTTTTGGCAAATAGTTTGTTGGGATAAAAGATTTTCGCGAGTAACAATAACGTCTACTCCTGCAGCAAGCCCACCAAATAAAGCCAAATCTCCTTTGTTGCGACCCATAACTTCAATAATACTGCATCGTTTGTGAGAAACAGAAGTATCGCGCAATTTTTCGATGGCATCTACAATATTATTGAGGGCAGTGCTAAATCCAATAGTAAAATCAGTGGTGTAAATATCATTGTCAATAGTTGCTGGCAGTCCTACGCATTTGATGCCAAGTTCGTTCAATTTGGATGCTCCTTTATAAGAGCCATCACCACCAATTACAACTAATTTATCAATTCCTAAAGTTTTTAAATTTTTTGCACATTGTTTGCGCACATCTAAATTATTTTGAAAATCTAAAAAACGCGCAGTTCCCAAAAAAGTACCTGATACGTTAAGAACGCGAGGAAATGTTTGAGGATTTAGGAGTTCAATTTGGTTATTAAAAAGCCCTAAATAACCATCTTTCACGCCGAAAACTTCAAATCCTTGTTTTGAACTTTCAAAAACTAAAGCACGAATAGCTGCATTCATTCCAGGAGCATCGCCACCTGAAGTTAACACAGCAATTTTTTTGTTTTCTTTTGTTTTTTGGTTTTTATTTTTCATTTTAAAATTAAGTCTCCTTTATTTTTTTAAATATTGTTTTATCATTTTTTTGGTAATTGTTTTTTAACAAAACCGCGTACGCGAGTTAAAATGAAAATAAATGAAATAAATAGGTTGTTAAATGTTAATAAGTAAAAAAATAGTATACTTGAAAAATTTCCAAAGTGTTTTAAAAAATAATAAAATATAATATGATTGGTTTGGTTTGGTTTTAAAATGGCTTTCTTTTATCTTTATCCAAAATATAAATTATTATTTTAAGTAAATTTTTGGGCATTTCAAAAACTAACTAATATTTTTTTATGAAAAAAACTTTTTATGCTAGTCTTAGGATTTTTTGATTTATTAACAGCTACATTTAAATTGTATACGAATTAATCAAATATTGCAATTAAAACGTATTATTTTTATGCTTTTTGTAAAAATTTTGTGATATTTGGGTCTTTTTCGAAAAATAAAACTAAAATATTGCAAAAAATATTTATTGTCTAAAAAAGTTTGCAAAAAATAATGAAGTTGATTTTTGGAATAATTTTATTAGCTTTTTGGGTTGGGGTTTCATTTTTTTAGTTGTTTTTTATCTTTAGGAGTAGCAAAAATATTAACACTTATTTTTTTATATGTTATACTTAAAGAGTAGTTAAGAAAACAATTTGCAGTTATTTTAGATTTAATAAGTATTTTTTTGTTATGTTTTTTCATTAAAGATGCTTGATAAAAGAAAACAAAAAAATTTAAACTAAATAATCCTAAAAATTTTTTTGAAAATCTTTAAAAATCCTTAAATAACTGCCATTTGTTTTTTAAATTTATACTTTTTTTGCACAATAAATGCAATAAAAAATAAATATAATAATTTATCAATTTATTTCAATTAATTTTAAATCAAAAGGAAGGTTTTTTAAATAAATGACGAAAAACAAATTAATTAATAAAAAAGATAAAATAAGTAGGTTTGTTTTGGAGGGAAACTTATTAAAAGCTTTATGGATTATTTCTTTTCCTATTGTTGTTTTTAATGTTTTTAAAGCTTGTTTCGGTAGTGTTGATACTTTTTTTGCAGCTGGTCTACCAGAAGGAGTTCAAAGCTACATTCAATTTTCCAAATCTGCTCAAAGCATTGTAGAAGCAGTAGGGGTTTGTTTAGGGATTACAGGAGTTGCATTAATTTCACGCGAAGTGGGCAAAAACAAAAATATCAAATCTTTAAAAGCTCGTAAAATAGCATCTAGCGTTTTTGTTTTATTATTCGTAGTAAGTTTGATTGTAGCTTGTGTTATGATTGGTTTCTCAAGTCCTATTTGTGGTCTTTTTTTAAAAGAAAAATTAATTAACGGAGTGTCAATGCCAATCACAACAGAGGAAAAAAACCTTTGCATTAACGCTTTTAGATTACAAATGTTGGGAACTATTTTAGCCGCTATTAATGTTTTCTTTTTAGGAACTGAAAGAATTTTGGGAAAACTTAAAAAAATTTTGGTTCTAAACTGTATTATGATGGGTTTAAAAATTGGATTAAGCACTTTATGTTTTGGCATTAAAGGAATTGGTTTAGAAGCATTGTGTCCCAACGTTTTGGGGTTGCAAACAGCTTCATGTCTTGCTTATTTATCTATTACAATGGTTGCTTTTTTCACTCTTTTTAACAAAAAAATCCTTTATTTTTAAGTTTAGGTGATTTTTCTTTTAAAACTTTTTTACAAGACAAAAAATTACTTAAAACTATTTTGAAATTAAGTATTACTTTAACATTAGGAAAATTTATTTATGAAGGCGGAAGAATGTTTACCTTATTTATGGTAGATAGCACATATGATAAACCATTTTTAGCTGGAACGCCTTTCGAATTTAAAGGTTTGGGCGGCTTAGGTGCAATTGGAGTTGCTGATAGCATCATTACTTTATTTGCTCAAATATCTTTTTCGTTAAAAGAAGGGCAATTAATGATTGTTTCTGAAAACTTAGGAAACAAAAATAACAAAAGAGCGATTAAAACTTTAATTCTTACCTCATTGTGTTGTTTTTTAGTATTTGCAGTTATGTATTTAATTTGTGCTCCTAAAGAATATTGGGGACTTGGTTTTGGTGATGATTTATGCTTATTTTTTAAAAATTTAGGTAAAGCAGAAAAAGACCAAATGACATTAAATATGTTGCATGAAAAAAACCCAGGATTTAAATCTTTTTTGTTAGGTGCTCTTTTAACAACTGGTCTATTAACTACACAATTAGAAGTTTTTTCTACTTTTTTAATTGCAGCTAAACAACCTAAATATGATTTATTTTAAGTTTTGGTCGTGTTTTTCTTTTTAGAATACCTGCCCTTTATTTCTTTAGAAATGTTTGGCTTGGAAATGAAGAAAAAACAAGCATTAAAATAAATAATGCATATGGATTTGCCAATTTCAGTGCTAATTGCATTATGTTGATGTTTATGGTTTTTGTATGTGTTCGTTTTGTGTATAAATTAAAAAAAGAAAAGAAACCAAAAAATTTCAAATAAATTCATAAATCAAAAAAGACTATCAATTGATAGTCTTTTTTTGTTATATAAATGACTTGAAAATATTGCAAATAGTAAAATAAATTTTTATTTTTTAATGAAAAAAACTTTAATTTTTTTGAATTTTAACAATATTTTTGCATTCAGGAAAACGACTGCAACCTAAAAAATTACCATAGCGTCCTTTTTTAATGAGCAAAGGGGCGTTGCATAAATTACATTTTTGATCGGTTTTCATATCGGGATTTGTTTCCAAAGAGCTTGTTTTTTCTTTTAAAGAAACAATATTTTTGCATTCAGGAAAACGACTGCAACCTAAAAAATTACCATAGCGTCCTTTTTTAATGAGCAAAGGGGCGTTGCATAAATTACATTTTTGATCGGTTTCGATATCTTTTGTTTTTTCTAATTTTTGATCGGCTATTTGATAAAGTTGCTTAAAAGCATCATAAAATTCTTGCAATAATTCTTTTTTATTGACTAATCCTGAAGAGATTTTATCTAAATTTTCTTCCATTTTGGCAGTATATTTGACATCAATAATTTGTTTAAAAAACAATTCTAGGTTTTTAGTGGTCAAAATTCCTTGTTCTGTAGGAACAAAACGTTTTTCTACTAAATCAACATAGATTCTTTTTTTGAGAGTAAAAATGATTTGAGAATAAGTAGAAGGTCTTCCGATATTTAGTTTTTCTAAAGTTTTAATCAAAGTGGCTTCAGAAAAGCGTGATGGAGGATTAGTAAATTTTTGTAAATTTTGGATTTCTTGAGGCAAGTAAGTTTCATTTGATTTAAAAGAAGGAATAATTTTATCTTTGTCACCATCTTGCAAAAGTTTTTGATAGCCATCAAAAGTTTTTATCAAACTTTCAGTTAAAAAAAGATGGTTTGCAACTTCAAAAAAAACTTGAGTTTTTTGAAATATAGCAGGCGTCATTAAAGAAGCCAAAGTTCTTTGATAAATAAGTTTATAAAGTTTATTTTCGTATTTATCAAGATGAGGGGCTAAACTTTCGGGCGTTTTAGATAAATCAGTAGGTCTTATAGCTTCATGAGCATCTTGCGACTGGGGTGTTTTAGAATTTTTGTAAGTACCTAAATATTCTTCACCATATTGCTTTTTAATTAATTTTTGAGCATCTTTAACAAAAATGTCTGCAAGTCTTTGCGAATCTGTTCTCATATAAGTAATTAACCCTTTAGATTCGCCTAAAATATCAACTCCTTCATAAAGTTTTTGAGCAACTCTCATAACTTGATTAGAAGTCATATTTAGACTTTTAATGGCTTCTTGTTGAAGTGTAGATGTAATAAAGGGCGGTTTAGGGAATTTTTTGGTTTCTTGTTGTTTTAATTCTTTAACTAAAAAAGATTTGTCTTTGATTTGTTGGACAATTGTAAAAGCTTCTTGGGCTTTGATTTTTCCTTTGTAAGGATTTTGGTATTCCGCTTGAAAATCTTTAAAAAAAGCAGTAATAATATAGTATTCTTCAGGGACAAAAGCTTTTATTTTTTCTTCTAAATCAACAATTAATTTAAGGGCAACTGATTGCACCCTTCCTGCTGATTGCGATTTAAGTCTTCTTACCAAACGCGACAGTTTAAAACCAATGATGCGATCTAACATTCTACGAGTTTCTTGTGAAAAAACTAATAGTTCATTAATTTTGCGAGGTTGTTGCAAAGCTTTTAAGACTGCTTCTTTGGTAATTTCTCGAAAAACAATTCTATTGGTTTTTTGGGAATCTAAATTAAGAATTTGTGATAAATGCCAAGCAATTGCTTCTCCCTCGCGGTCAGGATCGGTTGCTAATAGAACCTCTTTGCCTTTAGTTTTTTGGATAAGAGTTTCTACAATGTTATCTTTTTCTTTAATAATGCTGTATTTAGGAATAAAGCCTTTTTCGATGTCAATTCCCATTCTGTCTTTGCCTTTTAGCGACAAATCTCTAATATGACCTTTGGAAGATAAAATTAAAAAATCATCATTTAAAAAACGGCTTAAAGTTTTGGTTTTAGTAGGAGATTCTACTATAATAACTTTTGATTTCATTTTTTGGGCTCCCTCTCAATAATAAAGATATGTTTGGTTTGGTAATTAATTGTTTTTCGTTTCTATTTTTTGGTTTGGTAGTTTGTTGGTTTTTTATAAAAGTTTTTCAAAGAGGGATAAAACATCTAAGTCAAAATTTAATTTTCCTAAGTTACCTTGCCTTATTTCTTGCAATAACATTTGATAAACTCTAGATTGATCAACTTTTTGATTTTTATTACAAATATTTCTTTTTTGTCCGATAATATCAACTAAATTAGTGTTTGATAAGTCATTTTGGTTTAAATTGAAGCGTTTTTGTAAATTGCTGCCATAATGTTTTGTAAGATAGCAAAGTGCGTGAATGCCTAATTTTTCTAAAGGAAAAATGGAATCTTTAAAACAGCCTGCAAGCGCTAATGCCAAACTTATGCGAGGATCAGAAAAATTGTGCCATAAAACTCCTGGAGTATCCAAAAACTGGATATTGGGTTTAGCAATATCAATCCATTGAATGCGTTTGGTAGTGCCTGCTAAATTAGCTGTTTTTAAAACTTTTTTTGTGCAAAGCTGTTAATTAAAGTTGATTTCCCAACATTGGGAGTTCCTACAATCATAGCTTTAATGTTAGGAGTTTGGGTTGCTATTCTTCTAGATTTAAAAAGGGAGTTCTTGGCTTTGATTGTTGTTAAAGCTTTTTGATATATTTCTTGAATTTTAGGGGATTTAATAGCATCAATTGTTAAAACAGGAATTTGTTTTTTGTTATAATTAGCGATAAAATTATTGATTTTGCAAGGATCAGTTAAAGAAAATTTATTTAGCAAAATAAGGATTGGTTTTTGGCGTTGGTTAATTAAAGAAAAAATTTGAGAATTGAGACTTGACAGAGGAATTCTTGCATCCAAAATTACTAAAACAATATCAACCAAAGATAAATTATTTTTAATTTGGTCAAAAGTTTTTTTCATATGACCAGGAAACCAATTAAATGTTTTCATTGTTAAACCTATTTCTTTTGTTAAGTAAATTACTCTTTTGCACTTTGATCTGAGTTTAATTTATAAATAGTATCAAAAACTTTTTGTAGATCTTTTTCAAGGTCTTCTTCAGTTTCAAAAATCTTTTTACTGTAAATTTTATAAACTTCTTCGCCTGTAATTGCAATCAAAGAAACTCCTATTTGATGATAAATTAGTTCTAAGGGTTTGTCAAAAATTATTTTTTTAAACCAATGAAAAGGATTTAAAAAATTTCTGATATTATTAAAAGTATTAGTTACTTTGGCAACTTTTTGATACTTTTGAATCATGTTTTTTTTAACAACCATTTCTCTAATTACAAAGATTCTTTTTAAAGTCATTTTGCGAAACATTCTCAAAATTTTGTTTTGGAATACTTTGTCAACTCTTTGATTTATGTAAAACATCAAAATAAGACTTTCATCAATGGTAAGTTCCAAATAGGGATATTTGGAGCTGGGATAAAATTGGCTTGAGATTTCTAAAATTAATTCTCGGATAGAAGTTATCAAAAAAATCCCAAAATTTCCTTTATCCTTTTTAATTTTAACTTTGAAATCTTTTTTCTTAGCTTCAATTAATTTAATTATTTCTTGTTGACTAACATCTGTTTTTTCTAGTCTATGAGCTGATAAAGTTTTTTTCACACTACGCAAAGAAAGAAGACAATAAGTAAAAGAGCTTAAAATAACACCAGAAAGAATGCCAATAAAGAAAGTGTTAAAAAAAGCAAATTGTTTTGTTATGTTGAAAAATTTTTCCCAAAAAGACACACTATCATTATCCTTTTTTCATTTTTTTTATAATTTTTATAAATGGATTCAAACATAAAACACTATATAAAGGCAAAATGTAGAAGGCATGAACTACCTATAATTATATAACAAACAAAGAAATTAAAAAACATAATTTATAAAAAATATAAGAAAAGGGTTCAAATGTTGTTGATAAAACAAAAAAGCAGTTTAAAAATGCAAAAAAATAAGGTTTTTTATTTATTGTTGTCTCTTGATAAATAAAGTCCTGTTTCAGTATTGATAATAATTTTTTCTCCAATATTGATAAAAAGAGGAACTTTAATTACTAAACCTGTTTCTAAAGTGGCATCTTTTAAAGAATTAGTTTTGGTATCTCCTTTGGCTCCAGGTTCGGTGTAAGCTACTTTAATAGAAATTTTTTCAGGTAAACTGATGCCTACAATTTCATCATTTTCATAAAAAATAATATCTACTAAAAGTCCTTCATAAAGATATTTAAGAAAATCTTTTAATTGATATTTGTTAATTTCTAATTGTTCGTAATTTTGAGTATTCATAAAGATATAATTATCTTCCAAAACATAAATCAATTGCATCTTAATTTTAGTAATTAAGGCAGGTTGCACTTTGATACCGGCGTTAAAAGTGTAGTCAATGACACTACCTGTTCTTAGGTTTCTTAATTTGGTTCTTACAAATGCAGAACCTTTACCAGGTTTAACATGTAAAAATTCTAGAATTTGATAAATTTGGTTGTTGAATTTAATAGTTTTTCCAGTTTTAAAATCGTTTGTATTAATCATATTTCTAATTACTTTCTTATTTTTTGGAATTGTTTTTTGTTGGTTTAATTAATTAATCGGTTTTTAAAAAATTATTAATAAGGCCAATAGTGGTTTTTTCTAAATCAGGGGATAAGGCGTCTAGAATCATGGGCTTAATTTGATTTTTAAACCAAGTTTTTTGGCGTTTGGCATATTGCATAGTTTTTTGAATAATTAAGGTTTTGGCTTGGTCTAAAGTTATTTTTCCTTCTAACAAAACTTTAATTTCGCGATAACCAATAATATTAAAATTGGCGTTTGGAAAAAAAGTTTGAATTTGGTTAACTTCTTCTATAAAACCTTTTTTTAACATTTGTTCCAATCTTAAAATAACTCTTTTTTTAAAATTTGTCTATCAATATCAAGATAAAAAATTAGAGAAGAATATAGAGGATTGTGTTTTTTATTTTTTTGTGATCTTAAAGTGCCTGAAAGTAAATCTTGATAAGCGCTTAGGATGCGACGAGGATTTTTCAAATCTAGGTTCGCAATTAATTGAGGATCTTTTTTTTTAATAAAATCAACCATATTTTCTATTGCAGTCAAAGAAATAGGTGGCAAAAACAAAGATTTAGGAGTTAATTCATAATCAAAAAGAACTGATTTAAGATAAAGCCCGCTACCGCCCACAAATAAAGGAAGGGGCATTTCTTCGATTTTTTTGCGTGCATCTTTTTGAAAATAATAAATATTATAATTTGTTCCAGGGGTAAGAAAATCTAAAAGATGATGTTTAATTCCTTGGGCTTCTTCGATAGTTATTTTGGCAGTTCCAATATCGTATTTTTGATACATTTGAAGAGAATCGCAATTAATTATTTCTAAATTAAATTTTTTAGCTATTTTAATAGAAAGGCTTGTTTTTCCTGAAGCAGTAGGACCTGTAATAGCGATTACTTTTTTCATAATTTTCCTTTATAAGGGTAGAAGTGTTTTTAGGGGGGGTTATTAAATAATTAAAAAACCAGAATAAAATAAAAAAATGCAAAGTGTTGAAAAACAAAAAAAGTTTAAAGAAATACAGAAAATAATTTTGATTCTTTATCGCTTAGTTTTAATAAAACAAATTTTATTTCATTCTGATAAATTAATTTTTTCAATAGTTTTATTAGGTTTAAGAGTGACAAGTAAACCGTTTAATTGTCTTTTTCCTTCGGCATTAGGCCTTGAAACAACGCGATTCCCTAAAAAAGATTCAATTATAGGTTGTTTTTCTTTACCAATAACACCATCTTTGGCTCCTGTCATTCCTGCATCAGAAATATAAAGAGTGTTGTGAGGGAAAAGGCGTTCATCATTAGTTTGGACGTGGGTATGAGTGCCTACAATAGCATCAATTCTACCATCAAAATAATGAGTTAAAGCAATTTTTTCACTAGTAGCTTCGGCGTGAAAATCCAAAAAAGAAAAATCATATTTAGCTTTATTCTGTTCCAAAACATTATCAATAGTTTTGAAAGGGCAATACAATTTGGGGTTAATAAAAACACGCCCTAAAGCATTCATAACTAAAATTTTTTTATCTTCGCAATCAATAATTTTATAACCTTGTCCTAATTGTTGAGTGTCATTGATGGGACGAATTACATTTGATTTGTCAATAAAATTTTTGATTTGTTTATTTTTCCAAACATGGTTTCCCATAGTCATCAAATCAACACCTAATTTTTGTAATTTTTTATAAATTTTAAAACTTAAACCTTTACCATTATCAGCGTTTTCAGCATTAGCAATAATGAGATTAGGTTTATAAATTTCTTTTAAAAAACCCACTTTTTCGGCAAAATAACTAATTCCTGGGTTTCCGTAAATATCTCCAATAAACATTATTTTCATGAATTAATTATCTCCTTTGGTGGATTATAATTTAGCCATTTCCACAGCTCTGGTTTCTCTTAAAACAGTAACTTTGATAACACCATTGTAAATAATTTCTTTTTCAATTTGTTCTTTAATGGTGCGGGCAGTTTGGAAAATAAAATTGTCTGCGATTTTGTCTGGTTCAACGATAACACGAATTTCGCGGCCAGCTTGAATAGCATAAGATTTGGCAACTCCTTTTGTTGAATTGGCAATAGTTTCTAATTTGGTTAGTCTTTGAATGTAGTTTTCTACTGATTCTTTTCTGGCTCCTGGTCTAGCGGAAGATAAAGTGTCTGCTATTGCAACTAAAGCAGCGATAATTGATTGGGGTTCTTGATCTTCGTGATGAGAAGCAATAGCATCGATAACTTCTTTTTTTCTTTGTATTTGGAAGCAATAGAAACACCAATTTCTACGTGGCTTCCTTCCATTTCGTGGTCTAGAGCTTTACCGATGTCATGAAAAAGCCCTGCTCTTCTTGCAAGAATTTCATTTTCGCCAATTTCAGAGGCAAGTTTACCAGCTAAAAAAGCTACTTCCAAAGAGTGTTTTAAAACATTTTGACTGTAACTAATGCGGAAGTGCAGTTTTCCCAAAATTTTAATTAAGTCAGGGTGAACTTCGCCTATTTTAGTAATAAAAGTAGCTTCTTCGCCCATTTCTTTAATAAAATTGTCTACTTCTATGGTTGAAGTTTCTAAGGCTTTTTCGATGCGAGAAGGGTGAATTCGTCCATCAGAGACCAAAAATTCTAAAGTTTTTTTGGCAATTTCTCTTCTAATGGGGTCAAAACTACTTAAAATAACGGTGCAAGGCGACTCATCAATAATTAAGTCTACTCCAGTTAAAACTTCCAAAGACTTAATATTTCTGCCTTGGCGTCCAATAATCCGTCCTTTCATATCTTCGTTAGGAATGTTGACAACGCTAATATTTTTTTCTCCTGTAATATCACCAGAATATTTTTGCATGGCTAAAACTAAAAGAGTTTTGGCTTTTTTGGATGCTTCGCTTTTGGCTTTTTCTTCTTCTTGTTTAATATATGACATCATTTCATAAGTGGTTTGGTCTCTTGTTTCTTTCATTATGATTTGTCTGGCTTGATCTTGTGTTAAGGAAGCTATTTTTTCTAATTGTTGTTTTTGGGTGTTTAAAATTGTTTCTTGTTCTTTGATTTGTTGTTCTAGGTTTTTTTTAGTGTGGCTAATTATTTGTTTTTCAGAATCTAAATGTTCTTCTCTTTTATTTAGACTCTCAGTTCTATTGTTAAGCAATTCTTCACGACGATTATTTTTGGATTCTAAATCAACAATTGTATTAGTTCTTTGTTCTAAATCCAGTTCTAATTTTTGTCTTAAAGAAGCTATTTCTATTTTGGCATTACGCATCATTTCTTGTTCGCGTTTTTGCAAATCTTTTTCTTTTTCTTTTAGTTTGTTATCAAATGCTTGTTTTTTTCTTCTAATTTCTTTTGATTAAAAAAAGAATACAAAAAATAGCCGATAATTGATCCACAAATTAAAGCCAAGAAAAAAAGAGAACAACCCATTGTACAATGGTCTCGCCAAGAAGCATCTTTCATATCCTTGATACCTTTCTTTTCAGGAGGTTAACAAATATAAAATAATTGTTTTGCCTCTTTTTCTTTTTGAATTTAGTTTAATGATTTTTAATACAAAACAAAAAAATAGTGAAAATAGATGTTTTGATGCAATTTTATCATTAAAACGATAAATAAGTTTGGTTTTTTAAATATTGATAATTAATTTATAATTAATTTTGAATGGGGTGGGTTGAAAGTTTTATTATTTTTTTTAATTTTTTTCAGTACAAAATTTCATCACTAAATGAAAAAAATAAAAATGTATAAATTGGAGTTTTAAAAAAAATAATAAAGTTTGGTTTTGCAAAAAAATTCATCAAAAACCATGAAAAAAATCAATGGTTTAGTGATGAATAGTGGTAAAAATAAAAAAACTTAAAAGCTAACCTTAAAAAGGTTAGCTTTTGTAATAAAAAATATTGAATTATTATATATTAGAAAAATATTTGAATTTTTTAATGTAATTAATAATCAAACTTTTTTTGGTAATTTTTTTTAGTTTCCGTAAAGCTTTTGCTAAAAGCGCTTGATAATTTATCAGAAAAAGATTCTATTGATTTAGATACTTTCGGAGAATTAATAACTTTTTCAGCTATTTCTCCTGATTTTTCAATAAATAAATCTTTCCAAGTTTTTTTTCTAAAATAGAAGGGGCTGAGTTTGGGTTTTGTGTTTCATCAGAAGATGATCCTTGAGGCGTTTCTTCTTCTAAAGAAAAAAATATAATAATAGGAATGGCAAGTAATATCAAAATAAAAACGCTAGTAATAATGATTTGCTTGGAAGTAAATTTAATAATAAAATGATATCCTTTGATTGTTTAATAAAAATTATGCAAAAAATTCAAATAAAGAATAATAATAAATAATACAAATTTGAATGCATAATTTTTTGAATTTTAATTTGAAAAATATAAATAATTTTAATAATTTAATTAATAAAATATATAAGATCCTAAAAAAAAATTAGTATCCGTAGATATTATATAATAAATCAAAAAAATATTTGCAAAATAATGTTAAAAAGTGGTTAAAAATGATTTAAAAATCTATCTTTTCGTTTTTGGTGTTATTTTTGGAATTTTTATTTTCTTTTTTGCGAACTTCTAACAATTTTTGATAACGTTGGTCTAAGGTTTTTTCTTTTTTTTGAATATCTTCAATTACTTTGAGAACTTTTTCCAAAGCAGCTTTCAAATCACAAATAAAGACTTTGTCAAAATTTTTCATCGCTTGTAGCACATTTTCAATGCATTCAAGTTTTTCTTCGTTGTTTTGAACACTTTCAAAAATTTGAAAATAATAATCAACTGAATTAAGAATAGCAAGCAAAATAGAAGGGCTCGTAATGATAACATTGTGTTTAAAAGCATATGATATTATTTCAGGATCGCAATTAATTTGGGCAAAAATACTTTCAGAAGGAATAAACATAATGGCATAAGGGCAGTTGTCTTCTTTGCTGACGTATTTTTGAACTTCTTTAATTCTTTCTTTAACGTGAAATAAAAAACGATTCTTTAATTCTATTTGGTTGAAAGTAGCGTTAATATAGGATAGAAAGTCTGTGGTTGGGAACTTCGAATCAATAGGAATTTGAATAAATTTACCATATCCCTTACACATCACATCAACTTTAAGACGGTTACCGTTATTGTTTGTTTTTTTCATTAAATATTGTTTTTCAAAAACTAATTTATCTTTAAAATGAGAAATATTTTCCAAAATGCGTGCCAACAAAAATTCTCCGGCTTGTCCTGTTTTATCGTTTTGACACAATAATTTATGAATATTTTGCACTTCTTGAAAACCACTTGCATTTTGTTCTCTTAAAACTTTTAAAGAATTTTCCAGATTACTTGTTAAATGTTGACGAGTATCTTTAATTTCTTTAGTTAAAATGTCTTGACTTTGATGATTTAAATTGTTAATTTTGTCATCCAAACGACAAATAACCCTAGATTCTGACTCTAAAAAAGCTTGTTTAAAAAAATCTTTGATATTGACTTGCGTTTTTTTCGGTTTGGCAACAAAAAAATAAATAATGAAAGTTGCACCACCCAAAATAAGAATCAAAATAACGGATAAAATTAAGATTAATAAAATAATAATTTGATCTTGAGACATTTATTTTGTTATTCCTTTTTCTTTTTTTCTTTTTTAGTGTCTTTTAGTTTTTGAGTGCGTTAAAGTTGATATAAAAAATAAAAAAACAAAACAAAAATAAAAAAAGGATCATTATTGAGATTTGTTTTTTAAATATTTTTAATATTTATTTCTTATTTAGAAAAACAAATAACATAAATAAAATAAAAATGTTTGAAAATGTTTGTGGATAAGAAATAAATATTAAAAATAAATATAAATATCTAAGTGCTAAAAATTACTAAATTAAGGGAAATGATACAAAAAATAAAAGATAAAAACTGGCGTTTGAGAAGGGATTCGAACCCCCGACCGACGGCTTAGAAGGCCGTTGCTCTATCCAACTGAGCTACTCAAACAAACATACAACAAATATTATACTATAAAATCATTGTTTTTGACAAAAAAACAATTAAAGTAGTGAAAATAGTTTATTTATTTAAATTATAAAAGAAAAAACGATCCAAAGTCATTTAAATATCTATTAAATAAAAAAGTTTGCACAAACACAGAAAAAAAGTATATAATAATAATGTTGATTTTTAATTTCTAAATTAAAATAAAAAAATACAAAAGTTTTTTAAAATGTTTTCAATCAAAAAAATAATTAACGAAAGACAAGTATTTTTATCAAACAAAACTAAGGTAACCTTTTCAAACCTTATCATTCAACAATAAGATACGAATTTGGTCAGGTCTTGATTGAAGCAGCCATAAGTTATTTTTATTGTGTGGAAGATAGGGTTTGAAAAGGTTATTTTTTATAAAGACCCCAAAAAAGCAATTTTCAAAACAATAATTCAATGCATAAAATTAAAAAAAACAAAGGAAAAGAAACAAGCATATGAATTTTTCATTTTTTCAAAAAGAAAAAGATTTTAAATTATTAACTAATATTTACAACTCTTTACAAGGAAAACCATTTTTAAACCAAGAAACAACATTAAGAGGAAAAGAAATCAAAGTAGAATTTTATTATTTAGATCAAAGCAAATATTATAGTACTCTTTTTCAATCACGCCAATTTGCTGTTTGGACAGTTGATAAAGGAGTATGCCGACTTTTGGTTGAAAGAAAATATTACAAAAAATTTGGAGCTTTTTATCAAAAAGATATAAACGATATGTGGTTAGATTTTATATGGCAGATTTTCCAAAAAGAAGCTACTTTAATCAAAACAATAAAATTATTATTTGTGGCAGTTTTATTACCTATTTTATTAAATGTTTTTTTACTTAACGGACATTTTTCAGGTTGGGTAAGGGTTCCTGCTTTTTTTGTATTAATATCTTCTTGTTTTTCTATGAATTATTGGATGAAAAAACAACAAAAAAAATTACACATCTTTAGAGATCAAAAATTACAAGAAACATTAGAAAAAATCAAACAAAAATTAGGAAAAGAGCTTTACGAATCATTAAAAGAAAACAAAAACAATTCAATCCTACTTTTGTTGAACCCAAATCCGATCAAAACCCCAATGAAGACAATACCGGAAGCAAAGACAACACAATAGATAAAATAAATGAATTAAATTAAACAAATGATAAATAAATGATTATAAAACCTAAAAAAAAAAAACAATCAAGAAAGGTAATCAAATGATCTACGATAGCATTGTTATTGGAGCAGGACATGCAGGTATTGAATCTGCTTTAATATTGGCAAAAAAACATAATACTTTACTCATTACAGGCTCCTTAAAACAAGTTGCTTCCTTACCTTGCAATCCTTCTATCGGAGGTCCTGCCAAAGGTGTTGTAGTGCGTGAAATAGATGCTTTAGGCGGTATCATGGCAAAAGCTACAGATCTTGCACAAATTCAGATCAAAATGCTTAACTCTTCAAAAGGTCCTGCAGTAAGAGCTTTAAGAGCACAAATTGATAAATTAGAGTATCCTCAAATTATTTTAGAAATATTGCAAAACACTCCCAATTTAACTTTATTGGAAGGACTAGTAAACAACCTAATTATCCAAAAAAACCAAGTTCAAGGAGTCTGTCTTATTGACGGAAGAAAAATTAATGCCAAAACTGTCATTATCACTACAGGAACTTATTTAGCCAGCCAAATTTTAATTGGAGATACCAAAAAAGCCTCAGGACCTAATGGTGTTCCTACAACTTACGGTATCAGCACTCAATTAAAAGAAATAGGCTTCGAAGTCATTCGTTTAAAAACAGGAACCCCACCAAGAGTTAAAAAAACAGCATTGATTATAGTCAAACCAAAATACAAATGGGAGACAATTTAGAACAAACATTTGGTTTTTTAACGCCCCAAACAACCAAAAGACCACAAGAACCTTGTTTTTTAACTCACACCAACCAAACCACCCACCAAGTTATCCGAAAACATTTAAACCAATCGGCTATGTATGGCGGTTATGTTGAAGGCATAGGGCCTCGTTATTGCCCTTCTATTGAAGATAAAGTAGTAAGATTTTGCGATAAAAACAGTCATCAAATTTTTATTGAACCAGAAAGTCTATATTTGAATGAAATGTATCTACAAGGACTTTCCACCAGCATGCCTCAACACGTTCAACATGAAATCCTTAAAACTATTCCAGGATTACAAAACGCCAAAATCACTAAATATGCTTATGCTATCGAATACGATGCTTTTAATCCCAACCAACTCAAACACAGTTTAGAGACTAAAAAAATACAAAATCTCTTTTTAGCAGGCCAAATGAACGGCACCAGCGGCTATGAAGAAGCTGCTTGTCAAGGGCTTATGGCAGGAATTAATGCATCTTTAAAACTCCAAAATAAACCTCCTTTTGTGTTAAAAAGAAACGAAGCCTATATTGGTGTTTTGATCGATGATTTGATTACTAAGGGTGCAAAAGAACCTTACCGTCTTTTGACATCACGCGCGGAATTTCGTTTGTTATTAAGACACGACAACGCCGATTTACGCCTCAAAGATTACGGATATCAACTAGGTTTAATTGATAAAAAAGATTATAACAGTTTTCAAAACAAAAAAGCCAAAATCAACCTTTTATTGGAAAAAAGTAAAAATTATGAAATTTTAGTCAATTCAGATAATCTATCTTATTTAAAACAACAAAACTCAGCTAGTCTCGGAGAAAAAACCACATTAGCGCAACTAATAAAAAGACCAGAATTAAATTTTTGCACTTTACAACATTTTTTACAAGAAAAAGCAGATAAAACCATTTATGAACAAGTAGAAATACAAATTAAGTACGAAGGTTATATTGCTAAAGCCCAAAAAGAAGCTCAAAAATTAGCAAGATTAGAACAAAAAAAATTCCTAGCAAAATAAATTACGCAGATATTAAAAATTTATCAAAAGAAGCTAAAGAAAAACTTGATTTAATTAAACCCCAAACTTTAGGACAAGCCACAAGAATATTAGGAGTCAATCAAGTTGATATTTCGATTTTATTAGTTTATTTGGAAAAACATCATGCTTTACTTTGAATCATTAAAAGACAAATTTAAACTCAACAAAAAGCAATTAAACAAGTTTGTTTTTTACTATGAATTTTTAAAAAAAGAAAACCAAAAAATGAACCTTACTTCCCTGATATCTTTATCTGATGTTTGCTATAAACATTTTTATGATTCTTTAATTTTAAAAGAAATATTTGACTTTAATAATGTAACTAATCTTTGTGATGTTGGCTCGGGAGCTGGCTTTCCTAGCTTTCCTTTAAAAATTCTTTATCCTCATTTAAAAATTATAATCATAGAATCATCTTTAAAAAAAATCAATTTCTTGAAACAATTAGCAAGCCATTTGGAATTAGATAATGTATGTTTTTTTCACAAAAGAGTAGAACAACATGACATAGCCAAAAATGGAAGTTATGATTTTGTTGTTGCTCGCGCTTTGGCTAGATTAGAAATTATCTTAAAATGGTGTGTTCCTTTAGTAAAAAAAGGGGTTATTTTATTGCTATGAAAGGCAAAAACTTTCAACAAGAATTAGAAGCTAGCAAAAAGATAATTAAGCAGATGAAAGTTAAATTAGTTAGCGCAAAAGTATTTGAATTACCAATGCAATTAGGAACAAGAACTAATTTATTATTCCAAACCGAATAAAAAAAGGTAATATAATAAAAAAAGATCACGAATATTCGTGATCTTTTTTATTTTCTTTCTTGGCCAAATAACCTTAACAAAATTAACATTATTCTTAAAAAAATTTCAATTAAAATTGTTGCAAAAGCCAAAGAAACTTGCCATTCATATTTTTTAGGCATTCCTTGTTTAATCATTTGTTCGGCGTAATCAAAATGAAATGCCAAAAACATAGACACAAATCCTAACATAATTAAACTAATAGGGAAGGTTAAAAAGCTATTGTAAATAATATTTTCAATTGTCCAAATGCCACATAAAGACAACACTAAACGAACTATATAAGAAACTATCAAAGCAAAAGAGCAATATAACATAATTTGTCTAAATCTATTTGTTACTTTTATAAATCCCTTATAATAAGCTTGGGACATCGCAACAAAAAGGATAAAGGTTGCAAAAATAGCCATAAAGGCAATTTCAACTAAATTGGCATAAACTAAATTTAGAAAAACAAAAAAAATTGATAAGATTATTCCTTCTATAAAAGAATAAATTAATCCACAAGCCTTAGAAATTTCAACTTTTTTTAACCCTGCAAAATAAATACCATAATTTAAAAATCCTAGCGTAATCATGGAAAAATAAATTGTATGAATATTTAGTTTTTTTAATATCACAGGTTTTAGAATTGGATAAAAAAACATTGAAGTGATTGCTGTAACACATAAAAGCAAAATTGTTTTTAAAGAAATTCCTTTACGAGTAGCAATGTTGTTATAAGTATTTTTTTCAAATAAAGAAAGAAAGTTATTTTTAATTTGGGTAAACGAATTATTTACTTTATTGGATTCCATTTAAACCACCTTTTTAAATTTTATTTATTATTAAAAATTAAATTTATTTTATTATTCTTATTATTTAAAAAAATATTTTCATCTTTTTTAAATTGCTTAATAAACAAGCACATATATATTTTACCTTTTTTTAAAATTAATTGGAAGGTATTTTGCTTTTTTATTGAAAAAAATAGTGTGTTTTTTGTTGGTGTTGCGAAATTTAATAATAAATAGCGTTTTTTTTGGCGCATAACTAATTTTTTTATGAATGTTTAAAAAATATCACATCATTAGGATAAAAAAGGGGGAAATACAAAAAAAGATAAAAAACCCACATTATGTGGGTTTTTATTTATTAATAAGGTTTCAGTATAGTGAATTTTTAGTTAAGAAGTTTGGAAACTGATCCTGCACCAACTGTTTTTCCACCTTCACGAATAGAAAATTTAGTTCCTTCTTCTATGGCAATTGGGTTGTTCAGGGTAACTACTAATTCAGCGTTGTCTCCTGGCATTACCATTTTTACATCACCTTGTAATTCAACTACTCCTGTAATATCTGTAGTACGGAAATAGAATTGAGGACGGTATTGAGAGAAAAAGGCAGTGTGACGTCCTCCTTCTTCTTTAGTTAAAACATAAACTTGAGCAATAAATTTAGAATGAGGTTTGACAGAACCTGGTTTAGCTAAAACTTGTCCACGTTGTACATCTTCACGGTTAATTCCGCGTAATAAAGCTCCAACGTTGTCACCTGCTTGAGCAAATTCTAGATCTTTTTTAAACATTTCTACTGCAGTTACAATAGTTTTTCTAGTTTCTTTAAGTCCTACGATTTCTACTTCATCACCAGCTTTTACTTGGCCTCTTTCTACTCTACCAGTAACAACAGTTCCTCTACCAGTAATAGTGAAAACATCTTCTACAGGCATTAAGAAAGGTTTGTCAACTTCACGCACTGGGTCTTCAATGTAGGTGTCTAGAGTTTCGATTAATTTATTTACTTGAGCAACGTAATGAGCATCACCTTCTAAAGCTTTTAATGCAGATCCTCTAATGACAGGGATGTCATCTCCTGGGAAATCGTATTGAGATAATAATTCGCGAACTTCCATTTCTACTAATTCTAAAATTTGTTCGTCTGGGGAAAGATCACATTTATTTAAGAAAACAACAATTTTTGGAACACCAACTTGGCGTGCTAATAAAATGTGTTCTCTAGTTTGAGGCATAACACTATCTGCACCAGAAACAACTAAAATAGCAGCATCCATTTGAGCAGCTCCAGTAATCATGTTTTTAACATAATCGGCGTGTCCAGGACAGTCAACATGAGCATAATGACGTTTTTCTGTTTCATATTCTACATGTGAAGTTTTAATAGTAATTCCACGTTCTCTTTCTTCAGGAGCATTATCAATTTGGTCATAAGCTCTACTTTTAGCCAAGCCACGAGCAGACAAAACTTGGGTAATAGCTGCTGTAAGAGTAGTTTTGCCGTGGTCTACATGTCCAATAGTACCCACATTTAAATGTGTTTTATTTCGTATAAATTTTTCATTAGCCATTTTTCAAAGGCCTCCTTTTTATTATGTTTTAAGGTTTGTTTTAATAAATAATATTTACCATTTAAATTTTAACTTATTTTTTGGCTTTTCACAACTATTTTGTAAAAAAAATGTTTTTTTGGTTTAAAGGTTGTCTAAGCGCGTTTTTTAATAATTTCTTCAGTAATACTTTTAGGAGCTTTTTCATATTTAGCAAATTGCATAATAAAAGTAGCTCTTCCTTGGGTATTGGATCGCAAAACAGTAGCATATCCAAACATTTCAGAAAGGGGCACAAACGCTCTAATAGCAACAGCGTTGGTGCGTGATTCTTGGTTTTCTAATCTACCTCTTCTAGAAGTTAAATCGCCAATAACATTTCCTACATAATCATTGGGAGTAACTACTTCCACGTCCATAATAGGTTCTAAAATAACTGGGTTACCTTTAGTTTTGGTTTCTTTTAATGCCATGGAAGCAGCAATTTTAAAAGCTATTTCGGAAGAATCGACATCATGGTAAGAACCATCAAATAAAGTTGCTTTAACATCAATAATTTGATATCCAGCTAAAATACCACCAGCAAGAGCTTCTTGAATTCCTTTTTGAACTGCAGGAACGTATTCACGAGGAACCACACCACCTACAATTTTATTAACGAATTCAAAACCTTTTCCTGGATTTGGTTCAAAACGCATCCACACGTGTCCGTATTGTCCGCGACCACCTGATTGACGAATGAATTTTCCTTCTGTCTCGGTTTCTTGGGTGATTGTTTCGCGGTATGCTACTTGAGGTTCTGTAACATTTGCTTGCACTTTGAATTCTCTTTTAAGGCGTTCAATAATGATATCTAAATGAAGTTCACCCATCCCAGCAATAATAGTTTGCCCGGTTTCATGATTGGAAAAAACCTTAAATGTAGGGTCTTCTTCAGCTAATTTTGCAAGGGCAATTCCCATTTTATCTTGATCAGCTTTAGTTTTTGGTTCTACTGCAATTTCAATTACTGGTTCTGGGAAATTCATTGATTCTAAGATGATGGTTTGTCCTTCTGATGCTAAAGTGTCTCCTGTAGTAGTTGCTTTTAATCCTACAACTGCTAAAATATCGCCTGTGTAGGCTTCTTTTACTTCTTCACGAGAATTAGCATGCATTTGTAATAAGCGTCCAAAACGTTCTTTGGTTCCTTTAGTGGTATTAGTTACGTAAGAGCCAGCTTTAACTGAACCTGAATAGATACGGAAAAAGGTTAATTTTCCTACATAAGGATCAGTCATCACTTTAAAAGCTAAAGCTGTGAAAGGTTCTTCATCTAATCCGGTGCGCACAATTTCTTGGTTGTCAGAATCAAATCCAACAATAGCTGCAACATCACAAGGAGCAGGAAGGTAGTCAACAACAGCGTCTAACATTTTAACAACACCCTTATTTTTGAAAGAAGAACCACAAAGAACTGGGAAAAAGGAAGCTTGTAAGGTTGCTTTTCTAATGGAATTTTTCAACATTTCAGAAGATATTGGTTTTTCTTCTAAATAATAAATCATTAATTCTTCGTCTAGGGTAGATAAAGTTTCTATTAATTCTTTTCTTTTAGTTTGGGTAATTGATTCTAAATCGCTAGGAATAGAAACAACTTTTCCTGTTTCTTGGGAAGTGTTATCATATTCAAAAGCATTCATTTCTACTAGATCAATGATTCCATTAAAGTCATTTTCTGATCCAATTGGCCATTGAATAGCGCTTGCATGAACTCCTAAGCGTTGTTTAAGAGTTTCAATTGCATAAGCAAAATCAGCGCCTACTTTATCCATTTTGTTAACAAAAATAACTCTTGGAACTTTATATTCACTAGCTTGACGCCAAACAGTTTCAGTTTGTGGTTCTACTCCTGCTTGAGCATCAATAACTGTTACTGCGCCATCCAAAACTCTAAGAGAGCGCGAAACTTCCACCGTAAAATCAACATGTCCGGGAGTGTCAATAATATTGATACGGTGGTTTTTCCAAAAAGCAGTAGTAGCAGCAGAGGTAATAGTGATTCCTCTTTCTTGTTCTTGTTCCATCCAATCCATCTGAGAGGCGCCATCATGGGTTTCTCCGATTTTATGAATTTTTCCGGTGTGGAACAAAATTCTTTCTGTAGTGGTGGTTTTCCCTGCATCAATATGAGCAATAATGCCAATATTACGAGTTTTTTCTAATGAAAACTGACGTGCCATCTTTTTTATTCTCCTATAAGTTGCAATCACCAACGATAATGAGCAAAGGCTTTATTAGCTTCTGCCATGCGATGCGTTTCTTCTCTTTTTTTAACTGATACTCCGTTACCTAAAGAAGCGTCTACTATTTCTTTGGCAAGTCTTTCTTCCATTGTTTTTTCGTTGCGTTCTTTAGTGTATTTAACAAGCCATCTTAATCCTAAAGAATGGCGTCTTTCGGGACGAACTTCGGAAGGCACTTGGTAATTTTGACCACCCACACGACGCGTGCGTACTTCCAGAACAGGCATAATGTTGTTTAGGGCTTCATGAAAAACTTCAATAGGATCGCGGTTAGTAATTGTTTTGACTTGTTTTAAAGCTTGATAAAAAATAGTTTGAGCTTTGCCTTTTTTGCCATCTTCCATAATTGTGTTAATGGTTTTAGTAACTAATTTAGAATTGTAAATAGGATCTGGCTGTACATCTCTTTTTTTAATATGACCTTTGCGGGACACAAAAATTCACCTACTTTCTTTATTTTATTTATTTTTTTGGGTATTTTTGATTTATTCTTTTTAATTGTAATTATTTTTTTCTTTAGGTAATTTAGAGCCGTACTTAGAACGACCCTGTTTGCGGTTAGCAACACCAGTAGCATCTAGAGCACCACGAACGATATGATAACGCACACCAGGAAGATCTTTTACGCGTCCACCGCGAACTAAAACAGAGCTATGTTCTTGTAATGAGTGTCCCACGCCTGGAATATAGGCAGTTACTTCAGAACCGTTACTTAGACGTACTCTTGCAAATTTACGTAAAGCTGAGTTAGGTTTTTTTGGGGTCATAGTAGTTACACGGAGACAAACTCCCATTTTTTGAGGAGAACTGTAATGTTTATTTTTTTGCAAAACATTAAAACCGTAACTTAATGCAGGTGCTTTAGTTTTGGAAGTTTTACTGCTACGACGTTTTTTGATTAATTGAGAAACAGTAGACATTTTTTATTTCCTTTCTTTTTTTAATTTTGGTTGGTTTTTTTAGTAAGCTCAGAAGTGGTTGCAGGTTCTTTTGGATATTTAAATAAAGTAGTTTCTAAAATTCCTGTTCCTGCAGGAATTAAGCCACCAATAATAACATTTTCTTTAAGTCCGTAAAGATGGTCAGTTTTCCCTTTGATGGCAGCATCGATTAGAATTTTGGTAGTTTCTTGAAAAGATGCAGCTGAAAGTAAAGAATCACTTCTTAAAGAAGAACGCGTAATTCCTAAAATAATAGGGCGTCCCACCGCTAAACGTTTTTTTCTTCTAACATTTTTAAATTAGCTTTTTTAAATTTATTAATAGTAATTTCTGTGCCAGGTAAAAGATGAGTATCACCTTCATCAATAATTAAAATTTGTTTAAACATTTGGTGAATAATAATTTCGATATGTTTGTCGCTGATATAAACATTTTGGGCGCGATAAACTTTTTGTACTTCTTCTAAGATGTATTTTTGAACCTCTGTTGTTCCTGCCACTCTTAAAAGTTCTTTTAGATCAACCGAACCAGAAGTTAGTTTTTGACCAGGATAAACAATGTTGTTTTTGCTTACTAAAATATCAACATTAGGTTCCAAAATATAACGGTGTTCTGTGTCAGGGTCATTTTCTTCTGTAATTACAATTTCTGGATTTTGGGAACGGATTTTATCAATTTTTTTGATTTTTCCTTTTAATTCACTAATTAGCGCTTTTCCTTTAGGTTTGCGTACTTCAAATAATTCTTCGATCCTTGGAAGACCTTGAGTAATATCTGAGGCAGAAGCAACTCCACCAGTATGGAAAGTTCTCATAGTTAATTGAGTTCCTGGTTCACCGATGGATTGAGCAGCAATAACACCAACAGCTTCGCCAATTTCTACTAATTTGTTAGTAGCTAGATTTACGCCATAGTCTTTGGCACAAATACCATATTCACAATTACAAGTTAAAATACTTCTAATAGGAACTTTTTTAATTTTGGCAGTAATAATTTCTTGTGCTTTAGACTCGATAATTAATTCATTACGCGCTACAATAAGGGTGTTGGTTTTGGGGTGACAAATGTCGCAACTAGCAAAGCGTCCCATAATGCGTTTTTTGAGAGATACAATTTCTTTGCCATCACTCATCATAGCTTCCACAATAAACCCGCGGTCACTATTACAGTCTTCTTTAATAACGACAATATCTTGAGTTACGTCAACTAAACGACGTGTTAGATAACCTGACTCAGCTGTTTTGAGGGCAGTATCAGTTGAACCTTTACGGGCGCCGTGAGTAGAGATAAAAAACTCAGAAACTTTCAGACCTTCTCGGAAAGAAGCTTTAACAGGGACTTCAATAATTTCACCTTTAGGGTTATTCATTAATCCTCTCATCCCTGCTAATTGAGTAAAGTTAGAAACACTACCACGCGCTCCACTTTCGCTCATCATAAAAATGTGGTTGTCTTGTTTGAATTCTTTCATCAAACCTTCTTGAATTTCATCACGAATAGTTTTCCATTCGTTAATTACTAAACGACGACGTTCGGCATCTGTTAAAAAACCATCTTTATGCCAAGTCTCAATTTGAATATTGCGGGTTTCTACTTCTTGTAACAATTCTTGTTTATTGGAGTAAGTATTGATGTCTGCAAATGAAACTGTAATTCCTGCAATGGTGGAATACTTGAAACCTAAGTTTTTGATATGATCTAGCATTTTAGAAGTTTCTGTAATTTTCATTTGTTTGAAAAAACATGCAATAATCATAGATAGGAATTTTTTGTTGAAAGGTTTGGGGTGGGAAGTTTTTTAAGAATTGTTTGGGGTTGGTTCCTGGGGGTAAAAAATAAGCATCAGGGGTTTTAACATCCAAATTAAACTGGGTTGGTTCATTAATGTAGGGGAAGCTTGGAGGCAAAATGTCATTAAAAATTAATTTTCCTAAAGTAGTCATTAAATATTTTTGACGTTGTTCTTCGGTAAATGATAAATTAATTGTTTGTGGTTTGATAAAAATTCTTGTATGAAGATGGATTTCTTTATTTTGATAAGCAGTTTTGGCTTCGTTGATATCAGCAAAAAAGGTTCCTTCATTACGATGTTTGAATTGGTGTTCTGCAGTTCTTTGGGCAGAATCATAACTGTTTATAGTACGATCTTTTTTTCTTCAATCGTTAAATAGTAATTCCCTAAAACCATATCTTGTGAAGGAGTTACTACTGGATTACCATTTTTAGGGTCTAAAATATTGTTCGAAACAAGCATCAATAAGCGTGCTTCAGCCTGCGCTTCTAAAGAAAGAGGAACATAAATTGCCATCTGGTCGCCATCGAAATCGGCATTAAAGGCAGGCGTAACTAAAGGATGTAAGCGAATGGCTTTGCCGTCAATTAATTTAGGATCAAAAGCTTGAATTCCTAAACGGTGTAGCGTTGGGGCGCGGTTTAAAAGAACTGGGTGTTCTTTGACTACTTCTTCTAAGGCGTTCCAAACCTCTTCATTCATTTTTTCATAAATGGTGTTAGCGTTTTTTTTATCGATACCTTTGGTTTCTTGTAATTTTTTCAAAATGAAAGGTTTGAACAAAATAATTGCCATTTCACGAGGCACGCCGCATTGGTGCATTTCTAAATCAGGACCTACAATAATTACGGAGCGTCCCGAATAATCAACTCTTTTGCCTAAAAGATTTTGACGGAAACGCCCTTGTTTGCCACGTAGCATTTCGGATAAAGATTTAAGTGGACGGTTTTTTTCGACATTGTTAACGTTTTTTTGCTAGTTTTGGTATTATCAAACAAAGCATCAACTGCTTCTTGTAGCATTCTTTTTTCGTTTTTAATGATTAAACGAGGAGCTTTTTGGAGCATTTGTTTTTTTAAACGATTGTTGCGATTAAGGATACGGCGGTAAAGATCGTTAACTTCAGTAGTGGCAAAACGACCACCATCTAAAGGAACCATCGGTCTTAATCCTGGAGGCAATACAGGAATAACATCCATTACCATCCATTCAGGTTTGTTGTCTGATTGATGAAAAGATTCGATGATTTCTAGTCTTTTAATGATGCTTTCTCTTTTTTGTTTGGAATTTTCCGATAAAGATTTGCGAAGGACTTTGATAGTTTTTTCTAAGTTGAGATTTTCTAGTAATTTTTTAACCGCTTCGGCACCTGTTAAAGCTACAAAAGTGTTTCCAAATTCATAAAGAGCTTCACTGTATTGGGTTTCTGTAATAATTTCTTTAGGTTTGAATTCAGTTTTTCCAGGATCAATTACAACGTAAGAAACATAATAAACTATTTCTTCTAATTGTTTAGTTTTGATATTTAAAAGAATAGCTAAACGGCTGGGAGAAGAATTAAGGTACCAAGTGTGAACGATTGGAGTTTGTAATTCAATGTGCCCCATTCTTTCACGACGCACTTTGGTTTCGGTAAATTCAACTCCACATTTGTTACAAAATTGACTTTTGATACTGACTTGTTTTTTAGAACAAGCACATTGGAAATCAACTACTGGGCCAAAAATCTTTTGACAAAATAATCCTGATATCTCTGGTTTATAGGTCCGATAGTTAATTGTTTCGTAGCTGGTAACCTCACCATAAGACCACTGTCTGATTTCTTCAGGAGCAGCTAAACGGATTTTAAAATAATCATAATCTCTACTACCGTATTCTTTATCAGATGAAATAGAAGGAAAATGATTATATAACTTAAATAGGTCGTTTAGTTTTTGAAAAGCAAGGGGATTGGTTTCAAATGATTTTGTAAGGACAGCCATTTTAGTTTGCAAAAGATCTTGAAAATCTTCCATTCCTAGTTCAGTAAGGATGTTAATAACAGCCTCACTCAAATCTAGATTTTGTAAATTGCGAGGTAAGGCAAAGTTTTTGAGGATAGGCAAAACCTCTAAAAAAGCTTCTTGCAGTAAAAGCCTCAACTCTTCTAAAGTAAAAGTGTTAAAATCCTCCAAAGTATTGATTCCAGAAAGTTTTAATTTTTCTAAAACTGGAGACGAAAGATTTAAAGTTTCTACTGAAGTAAATAATCTATTATCACTCATCTTTTAATTATAACCTTCCTTTTTGTAATCAATTAAGGATTTATTAACTTCATTTTCTTTAGTATCGGTTTTAATTAATTCTACGTACAATCCTAAAGATTGCAATTCTTTAATAAAAACTCGAAAACTTTCAGGAATACTTGGTTTAGGTAGTTGAGTTCCTTGAACGATGGCGCTATAAGTTTTATTTCTACCTACAATATCATCGCTTTTGACTGTTAAAATTTCTTGTAAGGTGTGAGCAGCTCCATAAGCATAAAGTGCCCATACTTCCATTTCACCGAAGCGTTGTCCACCGTTTTGAACTTTTCCTCCCATAGGTTGTTGGGTAACTAAAGTGTATGGTCCTACGTTTCTGGCGTGGAGTTTGTCATCTACCATGTGAGATAATTTAACCATATACATAACTCCTACAGAAATACGACTGTCATAAGGTTCGCCGGTGCGTCCGTCATATAAAACCATTTTGCCATCAGGTTCTAAATTGGCTTCTTTCATGATTTCTTTAAGGTCGTAGTCATTAACGCCATCAAAAACAGGAGTTGCCACTTTGATGCCTAATTTTTTGGCAGCCATTCCTAAATGGATTTCTAAAATTTGTCCAATGTTCATCCTACTAGGAACCCCTAAAGGATTTAACATGATGTCAATTGGAGTTCCGTCTGCCATATAAGGAAGATCTTCTTTAGGTAAAATACGAGAAATTACACCTTTGTTCCCGTGACGTCCTGCCATTTTATCGCCTTCGTTGATTTTACGTTTTTTAGCGATGAAAACACGGATGTTTTCGTTGACACCAGCAGGAAGAACATCACCATTTTTTCTGGAGAAATAATGAACACTTTGGACGATGCCTCCTTCACCAAAAGGAACTCTTAAAGAAGAGTCTTTATATTCGCGGGCTTTTTCACCGATTACGATTTGAATTAATTTTTCAGAAGGAGAAGGCTCGATATTTCCTTGAGGAGTGATTTTACCTACTAAAATATCGCCTTCTTTAACTTCAGAACCAGGAATAATAATTCCTCTTTCGTCAAGGTTTTTAATAGCATCAGCGCCCACGTTAGGGACTTCTCTAGTGATTTCTTCTTGACCGCTACCTTTTTTTAATTCTCTAGTTTGGACTTCATATTTATCAATGTGGATGGAAGTGTAGACATCGTGTTTGACTAATTCTTCTGACATAATGATGGCATCTTCATAGTTATAACCTTCCCAAGTCATAAAAGCCACTGTAACATTTCTGCCAAGTGCTAATTCGCCTTGAGATGTAGAAGGTCCACTTACTAAAATATCGCCTTCATTGATATGTTCTCCCAAAACTACAATCGGTTTTTGCAACACTAAAGTATCTTGATTGGATTTGGCAAAGTTGATGAGGGTGTATTCAGCTTGGTATTCTTTATGGTTGTTTTCGTATAAAACCTTGGCTTGGGTATAGGTAAATTCTTGGGTGGTATCGTAAAGGGTTTTACCATTTAATGAAACAGTTTGGTTGGGTTTTTTGGTGATAATTATTTTTTGAGCATCAACATAAGTAACAAACCCTGATTCACGGGCAATAATTAAACAACCTGAGTCTTTGGCAGCGCGATATTCAACACCTGTTCCTACAATAGGCGATTCAGGAATTAATAAAGGGACTGCTTGACGTTGCATATTAGCTCCCATTAAAGCTCTGGAAGCATCGTTGTGTTCTAAAAAGGGAATCGAAGAAGTTGCAACAGAGACAATTTGTTTAGGGGAAACGTCAGCATATGTTATTTGGTTTCTTTCGAAAATGCCTGTTTCGCCGTTGCTACGAGCAATTATTTTTTTATCTTGAAAAGAATTATTGGCATCCAAAACAAACCCAGCTGAGGCAATAATTTCTTCTTTTTCTTGGTCAGCTGTTAAATAGTCTATGTCCCGCGAAAGGGTAGTTTTTCCGTCTTGTTGCAAAACCTTAAAAAAAGGAGTTTGGATAAAACCGTACTTATTGACTTTGGCATAAGTGGAAAGGGATGTTATAAGTCCAATGGAAGGTCCTTCGGGAGTTTCGATGGGACATAATCTGCCGTAGTGGGAATTGTGCACGTCGCGAACTTCAATGCCTGCGCGGTCACGATTAATTCCTCCGATACCTAGAGCTGATACCCTTCTTTTTTGCGTCAATTCTGCTAAAGGATTGATTTGATCCATGAATTGTGATAAACGTGAGTTTGTGAAAAAAGTTTTGATTACACTCATTAAAAAAGTAAAATTAACTAGGTCACCTGGACCGTTAACTTCACCGAATTTGCTAGTAGAAATCATATCTTTGATATTTTTTTCAGCTCTGGTAAGACCAATTCGAAATTGGTTTTTTAACAATTCTCCAATTAATCTTAAACGACGATTACCTAAATGATCGATATCATCAACAGTGCCTACGTTTTCATAAAGATTCAAATAATAATTAATGCTTGCAATAACATCTGATAAAGTAATGTGTTTTTTGGTTTCTCTTTGGTCGTTTCCAATAAGTTTGACTTTGTTATATAACTTGCCTGATTCGTCTTTTGAAGTATAGACTTCTAAAATTTCGTTAAAAACTCCTTGACGGTCTGCTTCTTTTTGATAAATATCTTTAGTTCCTAAGAAAAATTTAGATACTTTTTCGTCAAGAGTGTGAATATTGTGTCTTAAATGATTGATAATATCGTCGTTAACTAAAGTATCTTTAGCTACTAAAACTTCACCAGTACGAGAGTTGATGATGTTAGTTTTGGTGAATAATTCATTTTTTTGAGGATATTTTTTATATGCTAAAATCTCTTCATCAGTTTCGTTTTCTAAATTGTGTTTAGCATCAAAGATTTCTTGAAGCAAAAAATGACGATTTTGTTTCAGGATTGCAATTTTTTCTTTGGTTAAAAGTTCATCTTGTGCAATCATTATTTCTTGGTTTTCAGGATTGACAAAATCACAAGCTAAATAAGTGTTTTCAGCTCGAGTAAGAACGTCTAGTTTTTTGTTAAATTTATATCTTCCAACTTTAGCCAGGTCGTATTTTTTTTGATCAAAAAGTCTTGTTCTGATGAAATCTCTGGCAGTGTCGACAGGAACTTTTTCGCCTTGACGGATTTTAGAATACAACTCTACCAAGGCGTTATCTGAGTCCATATCAGTTTCTTTATCAAAAACAGAATCAAGAATAGCACTTTTACCAAAAACATTTTCGATTGCTTCTTTGCTGTCAAATCCTAGAGCATAAATAAAATTAGACAAAGGGATTTTTTTGGAACGATCTAGTTTGGCATACAAAATTTCTTTAGAACCTTCTTCGTATTCGATCCAAGCACCACGTGAAGGAATTACTTGTCCAGAATAAATGGTTCTATTGAGTTTGATGTCAAAATTGCCTGCAAAATAAACACTAGCGGAACGTACAATTTGAGAAACTACTACTCTTTCAGTACCATTGATGATAAAAGTGCCAGTAGAAGTCATTAGAGGCAATTCAGTAAGCAAAATATTGCTTTGTTTAGTTTCGCCAGTTAAAACATTTTCTAAAGTAGTTTTGACAAATAATTGGGCAACATAACTTATATCTTTAATTTTAGTTTCTTCAATGCTATATTTTGGAGGCGTTAAAAAATAATCATCAAAGTGAATTTTTAAATCCCCATTGTAACTTTCAATAGGACAAAAATCCTGCAATAATTCTTTAATACCGTGTTTTAAAAACCAATCAAAAGATTGGTTTTGAATTTCAATTAAATTGGGCAAATCAACATCATAAATTGTTTTAGAATAATTACGACGTTGTGCTTTTTTGCCATATTTGACATTATGATAACCCATCTTATGCTCCTATAAATTATTAATTGGTAGTTTATTTTGCCAAAATTTTTATTTTTAATTGTGTCTTTGCAATTTTTTTTGGGGTTGAGGTATAAAAATAAAAACAATGCAAGACTAAAAAACCTGAGAAAACTCAGGTTTTTATATTACTTACAAGATAATAATTTATTGAAGTTCAACAACAGCTCCAGCTTGTTCTAACTTGTTTTTAATATCTTCTGCTAAAACTTTAGAGACATTTTCTTTTACTTTGGAACCAGGAACTTTAACAAAATTAGCAGCATCTAGCAAACCTAATCCCGTTACTTCGCGTACTGTTTTGATAACAGCAAGTTTCTTTTTTTCATCAAAACTTTTCATAACTACTGTGAATTCGGTTTTTTCTTCTACTTCAGCTGCATTATTTGCTCCAGGAGCTGCAACTGCTAAAGCAGTTGGGTCAATTCCAAAATCTTCTTTTAAACCATCTAATAATTCTTTAATCTCTAATAAAGACATTTCTTTTAAAGCTGATACAAAAGCTTCTTTCGTTAACTTAGCCATGTCAATCTCCTTTGTTATAATCTTTTCACTCATAAATTATTTGTTTATTGTTCGGGGTTTTCTTGTTCTTTTGTTTTTGCTAACATATTTAGGCCAATTGCTAAATATTGCAAAGGCGCAAACATTGAAATAGCTAAAAGCGTTAACATTTGTTCTTTTGAAGGCAAAGTAGCTAAGGTGTTTATTTCTTGCAAGGAGACAATTTTTTGTTCCACGACGCCAGAAACTATTTTAACTGCTTTGGTTTTTTTAGCAAAATTATAAATTGTTTTGATTGGTTCTAATAATTCTTGAGGACTAATAATTAAAGCTTTTGTTCCTTTTAAAAAGTTAACTAAATCAGCTTGTTTGGCATTAGCAACAGCTCTTTGCATGATGTTTTTGGGATATACTTTTACTTCGCAAGTAGATTTTTTTAACTCACGACGCAGTTGCATAAAAGAGCTTACCGGCAAACTTGAATATTCAAAAATAATAACTGTTTTAGCAGTGCTAATTTTTTCTTGCAAAACAGCAACTGAATCTATTTTTTTGGCTAACTGAGGTTTTATCATGATTATGCCCTTTCCTTCCTTCAAAATTTTTATCTTGATTATTGTGAAATTGTAACAGGGTCAATTTTAATACCTGGTGCCATAGTTGTTGAAATAGTAACACTTTTAATGTAAGTGCCTTTCACTGTACGAGGTTTAACAGCCATCAATTGAAGATATAAAGTTTTTAAGTTTTCTAGTAATTTTGCCTCATCAAAAGAAACCTTACCTAATATGGTATGAATATTACCACTTTTGTCTAGGCGGTATTCAATTTTACCATTTTTAATTTCTTTGACTGCTTGTAAAACATCATTTGTTACAGTGCCTGTTTTAGGGTTAGGCATTAGCCCTTTGGGTCCTAAAAGACGCCCTAATTTACTTAATTGTGGCATCATTTCAGGAGTAGCAACTAAGACATCAAAATCAAACCAGTTTTTGGCAATTTTATCAATTAAATCTTGATCGCCTACGTAATCGGCTTGAGCCTCTTGTGCTTGTTTTGCTTGTTCTCCTTTAGCAAGAACTGCTACTTTTAAGACTTTACCAGTGCCATGTGGCAAAACCAAGGCTCCTCTTAAATTTTGATCAACTTTTTTAAGATCTAAATTTAGATGAAAAGCGCATTCTACCGTAGCATCAAATTTAGCAACTTGAGTTTGTTTAGCTAAGCTAATAGCTTCTTGAAGCGGATATGTTTTTTTAACATCAAAAATTCGTAATGATGTTAAATATTTTTTGCCTCGTTTCATTGCAGTAATTCCTTTCACAAAACAACTTGATATTTTTTAGAAATTTTTTTAATTTGAAATTTGAATAATTGGGGGTAAAAAATTATTTTAATCTTTTACTAAAATTCCCATATTGCGAGCTGTGCCTTCAATGATTTTGCAAGCTTTTTCAACGCAATAAGCATTTAGATCTGAAAGCTTTAAATTAGCAATTTCTTCTACTTGTTTGTGTGTTATAGTAGCTACTTTAGTTTGGCTTGCATTGGCAGAACCAGATTCAATTTTAGCAGCTTTTTTTAAAAGATCGCTTGCTGGAGGAGTTTTAGTTACAAAAGTAAATGTTCTGTCCTCATAAACAGAAATGATAACAGGGATAACGAAACCCATTTGATCTTTAGTTGTTTCGTTAAATTGGGAACAAAAAGAAGGAATATTAACTTGGGCTTGTCCTAAAGCAGGTCCTACTGGAGGAGCCGGATTAGCTTTTCCTGCAGGAATTTGTAATTTTACCGTTTTAACAACTTTTTTAGCCATAAAAAACCTTTCTTTGGAACGAGGACTTTAAATAAAAAACTTAATAATTTGAGTCGTTTATTCTTTGTTTGCGTTTCATTAAATTTAGAATATTGTTGATATTGTCACATAAAAAAATATGATAAAAATTTTTAGACAACTTATTTTAACATAAATTTTAAATATTTGTTAAAAAAATGTTAGAAATTGTGAAAAAAGTTAAAATATTTCTTTGAAGTCGTTGAAAGAAATTTCTACTGGAGTTGCTCTACCAAACAAATCTACTTCCAATATCATTTTTTCACGGTCTGCATCAATACTTGATACTTGCCCTATTTGACCCACAAAAGAACCAGAAATGATTTCTACTTTTTTGCCGATGAATTTTTTATAATCGGGTTTGTTGATGATACCCATTTTTAATAAAACGGGATTGATTTCGTTTTCAGATAAAGGAACTGGTTTAGAACCCATCCCGCTTGAACCTAAAAAACCAGTAATTCTCGGAGTGTTTCTGACAACAAACCAAGATCGGTCAGTAATCATCATTTGAATAAAAACGTATCCAGGATACATTTTACGCTCTTTTTTAACCTTTTTTCCATCCAAACGAGTTTCATAATATTCTTCTTTAGGAGACAAAACATTAGATACTAAATCACCTATGCCAATGCTTTCGACTCTTCTTAACAAATCATCTTTTACAACGTTTTCATAACCTGAATAAGTTTGGGCAATATACCATTTAAGGTGGCATGTGTTTTGGAATTCTTTTTCTTGCGCTTGTGTCTCTTTTATTTGTTTTTCCGCTTTATTCATTTTATTTGCTCAACAAATTTTTGATTTCGACACAAAATTTGGTTAATTTGCCAATAACATAAGAATCTATGGTATGAACAAAAAGGATTAAGAACAATGTGAAAAAAATAACTTGTAATGTGTTAAACAAAATTTGTTTTAAGGAAGGCCAGATAATGTTACAAATTTGCAAAAATGCATCTTTGAAAAAAGAAAATGAACCTATCGCGAAAATAAAAAAACTCAAAAGAACTAAAGCACAAGGAAATGTCCAATGCATAGTTTCAAAATGTTTTGTTTGCCATAATTGTCCACAAAGAGCAAGAGACAAAATAGAAGTGATAATTAGTAAAATATTGAGCCAACTATATTCTCTTTTGATTACTTCTAATAACTGATTTTTTTTGTTTTCGCTTACTATTTTAATTCCCATAAAGTTAAAAAACTCCTTTACTTGGTTTCTTGATGCAAAGTGTGTTTGTCGCAATAAGAGCAATATTTTTTTAAAGTTAAACGTTTTGAGTTTTGATTTGCTCGTGGTTTGGTGTTGTAATTTCGGTTTAAACACAAAACACAAACTAAAATATTTTTTTTCAAAAAAATAGCTCCTTTTATGTTAGAAAGTTTAAAAAAATTAATTTAATTTTCAAAACATCTTTTTTTATTATATCATAAATCAGTGTTTTTATGAAAAAAATAAAATACAAAAATTGCTTTGTGCAAAAAATTATACCGCAAAAAGAAAATATTTGGAATATTGGATGAAAGATGTTAAGAAAACTAAAAGCAAACCCAAATTAGATTAATGATTAACTGCTTAAAAAAATAAGTTATTGATTGGTTTGCTTTTTGGAGAGGGGCTAAGGGTTAATTATCACCAAAAATAAAAGTGGAGTAGATCATTAGTGCAGCAGCAACACTTACATTTAAAGAATTGATTTTTCCATACATAGGAATTTTAACCAACAAATCACATTGCTTTTTTAATAAATGTCTAATGCCCGTTCCTTCGTTACCAACAATAATGCCCAAGGAACTGTTTTTAGGGATTTGGTGAAAGGATTGGGAAGAATTGCTATCGGTGCCAACGATTAAGACTTGATTTTTTTTCAGTTTTAAAATGGTTTGATGCAAATTGGTAACTAAAAAAACTTTAGTGTATTCCAAAGCACCACAAGAAATTTTGGCAACTGTAGAATTGAGTGGGACTTGATTTTTTTACTCATAATAACACCATCCAAAGCACAAGCTTCAACAGTTCTTAAAATCGCTCCTAAGTTATGAGGGTCATTAATTGCGTCTAAAATTAAGAATTTTTGGAATTTAGTAGAATCTAGATAAGTGTCTAGATCGTAAAAAGTGTAATCACAAACATTGGCAGCGATTCCTTGATGGGTTTTTTGTTTGGTTAGATCATATAAAAACTTTTTGTCAACTAATTGATAAGCGATATTGTGCTTTTGCAAAAACATTATAAAAAGATGGTCTTTAATTTTTTCATCTAAATATAGTTGATAAATTTTTCTCTGAGCTTTAATTGCTTCTTTGATGGGGTTTTTTCCGTAAATAATCATATTAATTATTTGTTTTCTTTCGATTTTGTAGTTTTTGTTGGGCGTGTCTTTTGAGAGATTTGGGTTATGATAAGGGATAAAATGATGATTAAAACTAATAAAAATTTTTCAAGATTACCAAATTGCGACATTTCTTCAAAAACATCCAAAATAAATGAAGCTGTAGTAAATCCCGTTAACATTGCTAAAAATAAAAGTAATTTAGTTAGATTCAAAGGTTTAGAAATTCTAAATAAAACAATAAATAAAATGAAAGTGGAGAGTAAAATTACAAAATTAGAAACTATTTCTAATTGTTTGAAATCGGGAGAGTGGGTTGATGTAAAACCAATTTGCAAACCAAAAGTTAAGACATAACTAATAAAAGCTAGACTTGCATAAGGAAAGGCTTTTTTGAGATTGTTAAGTAAAAAGTTTTCACTGATAATTTCGTTATTTTTTTCAAAAGATAAAAAAAGCGAAGGAATGCCAATTGACCAATAGTCCATGACAAATTGCAATTTCAAAGGGGATAACGGATAGTAGCAAGGAAGCCTTAAAAAATTAAAGAAAATAACAGCAATTGCAAGCATAAAAGCAATAATAGTTTTGGTAAAAAACAAAATAGAGATTTTATCTAAATTGTTAATAATTCTTCTACCTTCAAAAACTACTTTAGGCATGGAAGAAAAATTAGAATCCATCAAAACTAAATTAGCAATATTACAAGTAGCTTGGCTACCTGATGCCATTGCAATGGAAAGATCGGCTTCTTTTAGGGCTAAAATATCATTTACACCATCGCCTGTCATGGCAACTTTTTGTCCTGTTTGTTTAAAAGTTTGAATTAAGATTTTTTTTGTTGGGGTGAAGTTCTTCCAAAAACATTGTATTGAGTAGCTATTTGGATGACTTCTTGATCAGAAAGCCCTTCTAAACTGATGGTTTTATAAGCATCAATAATACCTACTCTTTGAGCTATTTGAGAAACTGCAACATGATTATCACCAGAAATTACTTTAACACAAACGCCATTTTTCTGAAAAAAATCAATGGTAGTGACTGCGTCTTTTTTAATGGTATCTTCAATGATAATTAAAGCTAAAGGGATGCATGGTATGTCATGTAATTTTTGGTGTTTACAAGTTATTTGAGAAATACAAGGCTCAGCGCTTTTAGCTAATAAAAGTACTCGATAACCTAATTGGGTATGAGTTTCAAAATCTTTTTTAATAAGATGAAAATTGTTTTTTAAAATAAATTCAGGTGCGCCCAAAAAAATGGTTCCTAAATTTTTAAACTCAACTGCACTATATTTTCTTGCGCTGGAAAAAGGAAGGCTTTGGGAGATTTGATAAAGGGTTGAAGGAGCAAAAGTGTTGGGGCTAAATTTGTTTATTAAAGCATTATAAGTGCTATTAGAAGTGGGACAAGCAGATAAAAAAGAGTTCATTAATTTAGCAAAATCAAATTCTTTAGGGTGATAAGGAATAACTTTTTTAACTTGCATAGTACCATCAGTAATAGTTCCTGTTTTGTCGAGGCATAAAGTGTTTATTTGAGCTAACATTTCGATTCCAAATAGATTTTGGGCATAAGTTTTTTGTTTTGCTAAACGTACAAAACCTACTGCCAAAGAAATGTTGGTCAGCAAAAAAAGCCCCAAAGGAAGCATTGCTATCATCATGCCACACAAACCTAGTAAGGAATTTTGCCTGAAATCTGATATTTTATTATTTTCTTTATTAAAAGCAAAAAAGGCTAAAATAATAGCAAAAAGTGTGACAAAAATAATGATTGTTTTGATTAACGAAGATAAACTTTGCATCAAAGGAGTGATCGGTTTTTTGTATTTTTTAGCTTCTTGAGAAACTTTCTCAATATACATATCACTTCCTACGGCTACAATTTCGGCATAACTTTGACCTGATACCACGTAGCTACCAGAATATAAAAAATCGTTTTCTTTTTTAACAACTAATTTAGATTCACCAGTTAGAAGCGATTCGTTAACTTCTAAAACACCCGATTTTACCTTGGCATCAGCTACAATTTGTTCGCCTGCTTCCAAAAATAAAAGATCTTCTAAAACCAAATCAGAAGAAAAAACTTTTTCTTTTTGGCTATTTCTTATTACTTGGGAATAGCTTTTCATCAACAAAGATACTTTGTCAAGAGTTATTTTAGCTTTAATTTCTTGAATAACGCTAATAAAAAAATTGGTTAAAGAAACTACTAAAAAAATAAATGTTCATATTGTTCTATGAAAATAATGATTAATGCTACAATTAAAATCAACAAATTAAGATAATTTAAGAAATTACTAAATAAGATATCTTTAATGCTTTTAGAATTTTTATAGTTAGAAGCATTAACTTGACCCGCATTTTTTTTTGTTCTACTTGCTTGTTAGTTAGCCCTTTAAGGTTTTTTTTGTTGCGATATTGGGATTATTTAAAGATTCATTCATGCACAAACCACCACACTTTTCTTAAATAATATCGGCATTTTTAATAAATTAATGCGTATTGGTAATAATTTTTGAAAGCAAAACTAAGAGTTTTTTTCTTTTGTTTTTTTGGGCAAAAGCAAAAAATCAATTCTTCCGCGTTCGTTGATTTTGGTGCATTTAACCAAAACTGTTTCACCTATTTTTAAAACATCGGTGATTTTTTGAAATTTCATTTTATTAACGTGGATAAGCCCTTCGATTCCTGGACAAACTTGTGCCACAGCTCCAATCATTTTTCCTTGTTTATCACTTAAAAAACGTAAAATAGAGGCTTGATAGCAAGTGCCTACTTGAATTTCTTGGATTAAACTTTCAATAAAAGCGACTGTTTTTTTAACTGTTTCTAAGTTGGAATGCATTACAAAAACGCGTCCGTCTTGTTCAATATCAATTTTTACACCATCATGAGATTCAATAATTTGATTGATGATTTTGCCACCACTTCCGATAATATCACGAATTTTTTCTGGTTTTATTTGCATCATACAAACTTTAGGGGCGTACTTTGAAACTTCTAAACGAGGTTGAGAAATTGTTTGGTTCATTTGTTCTAAAATATGAAGGCGTCCTTTTTTGGCTTGTAAAAAAGCTTCTTGCAAAATTTTAAAAGGGATCCCTTGGATTTTAAGATCCATTTGTAAAGCAGTAATTCCTTTGTTGGTACCTGCTATTTTTAAATCCATGTCTCCAACGTGGTCTTCTAAACCTTGGATATCACTTAAAATAACGTATTTATTGGTTTCTTGGTCAAAAACTAATCCTACTGAAATTCCTGCAACGGCTTTTTTTAAAGGAACCCCTGATGCCATTAATGCCAAAGAAGAAGAGCAAACAGTGGCTTGAGAAGAAGAACCGTTAGATTCTAGAATTTCAGAAACTACTCTAATAGTGTAGGGAAAATCTTTTTCTTCGGGCAAAACTTGAGATATGGCTTTTTCGGCAAGAGTGCCGTGTCCGATTTCTCGTCTGCTAGGAGCAGTATAACGACCAACTGCACCAACTGAAAAAGGAGGAAAGTTATAATGAAGCATAAAACGTTTATTTTGTTCGTCACTTAGACCGTCAATAATTTTGCTTTCTGATAAACAGCCCAAGGTCACTGCAGCAAGGCTTTGAGTTTTTCCTCTGGTAAACAAAGCAGAACCATGAGCGCGGGGCAACAAATCAATTTGGGATTCGAGGGTTCTTATTTCTTCTAATTCTCTTTTATCTGGTCGTATTTTTTCTTGTAAAATTAAAGAACGCATTTCTTGTTTGGATAATTTTTGAAATAAGTTTTCTGTTATTTGTAAATGTTTTTTGTGGGCTTCGTAATCAAAAACAGTAATAGCGTCAATAGTTTTGAAAAAAGGAGTTTGTTTGGCTTGGTCTAGGATTTGTTCTTTTAATTGTTGTAAATCATTTTTGCTATTGCAACTTAAAATAGCTTGTTTAACTTGGGAATGGTTTTTAGCAAAAAAGGATTGTTGTTGAATTTGTTCAGTTTGATGCAAGGTTTTTGTCATTTTGACAGGTGCAAATTGTTGCTTGATATTTTCTTGAAATAAGCACAGTTTTTTAATGTATTGGTGTGCAAAATTAATGGCTTCTAAAAAGTCTTGTTCGCTAACTTCATTGGCGTGTGCTTCTATCATAGTAACGTTGTGTTTGGTGCCTGCAACAATCAAATGTAGAGTAGAATTGGCAAGTTGTTGCAAAGTGGGATTGATGATAAATTCATTGTTGATTTTTCCTACATAAACTCCAGAAATGGCTTCAAAAAAGGGTATTTCAGAAATCAATAAAGAAAGAGAGCTTCCAAGCATAGAGGCAAGTTCGCTTTTAAAATCAGGGTCTAAGCTTAAAACTGTATTAATTACTTGAACTTCTTGTTGAAAATAATCAGGGAATAATGGGCGTAATGAACGGTCAATGAGGCGTGAAGTGAGGATTTCGTGGTCGTTGGAACGCCCTTCGCGGCGTAAAAAACTGCCAGGAATTTTTCCAGCAGCGTATAATTTTTCTTGATAAATAACAGTAAGAGGTAAAAAATCAAGATTATTGGGTTTACGACTAAAAACCATAGTTGTAAGAACCACTGTATCTTGGTAGCGCACTAAAATAGAAGAATCAACGTTTCTGGCGTAAGTTCCTATTTCAACTTGAAAAGAATCTTTTAAATTAGTAGTTTCAAAAACTTTTTTTAACACTTGAGATACTCCTTTAAGTAACTTGGTTGGGGTGACAATTTTGGATGTGATAAAAAAATATATAAAAATAAAAAGCTAGAGTTTGAATTGATTTCAACAAACTAGCTTAATAATTAGATAATTATTTTAATTTTAAGTGATATTTATAAAAAATCAATTTAAAATTATTTTCTTAAAAAAAGAGAATTTTGTTAAAAAAATAAGTCAATTATTGATTGTAAAATTGACTTAATAAATTAGAAAATACTAATTTAAAAAATGGGTTTCAAGGACAAAAGAAAAAACACAACAAAAGATGGCGCCCACGCTAGGACTCGAACCTAGGACCCTCTGATTAACAGTCAGATGCTCTAACCAACTGAGCTACGTAGGCAAATTTTTGGTAGAGGATGAGGGACTTGAACCCCCGACATTCTGCTTGTAAGGCAGACGCTCTCCCAACTGAGCTAATCCTCTTTTTTATTCTTTTTTATAAAGCAAACCTTGGCACTCCCTATCTTCGCTCAATAAAGAACTATTGTCAGTACTAAGGACTTAACTGCTGTGTTCGGGATGGGAACAGGTGTTGCCCCTTAGTTTTATGCACCAAGGATCTTTCAAAACTAGATAAACGTTGGTATTTAAAAAATCAAAGTCAATGGGTCTATTAGTACTAGTCAGCTGAAAAGATCACTCTTCTTACACCTCTAGCCTATCAACCTGATAGTCTTTCAGGGACCTCATAGGGAAATCTCATCTTAAGGGGGGCTTCACACTTAGATGCTTTCAGTGTTTATCCCTTCTATACATAGCTACTCAGCTGTGGCTCTGGCGAACCAACTGAAACACCAGCGGTATATCCATCCCGGTCTTCTCATACTAGGGACAGTTCCTTTCAAATTTCCAACGCCCACGACGGATAGAGACCGAACT
>NZ_MAPF01000055.1:0-1371 GCF_002554195.1 New Jersey aster yellows phytoplasma
AACTTAACCTTGCTCCATATCATAACTCGCCGGTTCATTCTGCAAAAGGCAAGCCATCACACATTAACGTGCTTTGACTAATTGTAGGCACACAGTTTCAGGATCTATTTCACTCCCCTTTCGGGGTTCTTTTCACCTTTCCCTCACGGTACTAGTTCACTATCGGTCACTAAGAAGTATTTAGCCTTAGGAGATGGTCCTCCCATCTTCCGACAAGATTTCTCGTGTCTCGCCGTACTTATTGATACCCTAGATTTTAACTTACGTTTACGGGACTGTCACCTTCTTTGGTGCTTCTTTCCAAAAGCTTCTACTTCGTTAAAATTTTATAACTACAAATGATATCAGGCTGTTCTGGGTTCGCTCGTCACTACTACCAGAATCGTTATTACTTTCTTTTCCTGCGGTTACTTAGATATTTCAGTTCGCCGCGTTTCCTTTCTTCTAACAAGATAAATCGGATTAGAAGAATATTACATCTTCAATGTAATGGGTTTTCCCATTCGGAGACCCACGGATCTTCACTTATTTACAGCTTCCCGTGGCGTTTCGCCGTTAATTGCGTCCTTCATCGGCTCTTAGTGCCAAGGCATCCGCTGTGCGCCCTTAGTTCCTTTGATTTTTTAACCTTCGTTTATCTACTTTTCAAAGAGCTTTTTTAAGATTTTGCCTATTTTTGGTTATGGTGGGCCTAAATGGACTTGAACCACCGACCTCACACTTATCAGGCGTGTGCTCTAACCAACTGAGCTATAGGCCCTTAATCTTAAAAAGATTTAAATGTTGCAAATAAAATTTGCAAGGAATTTAAAATGAAAAACTTTCTTAAGTCTCTCAAAACTGAAGATGATAATTGTTTCCTTAGAAAGGAGGTGATCCATCCCCACCTTCCGGTAGGGATACCTTGTTACGACTTAACCCCAATCATCGACCCTACCTTAGACGGTTCCCTCTTCTTGCGAAGTTAGGCCACCGGTTTTGGGTATTGCCAACTTTCGTGGTTTGACGGGCGGTGTGTACAAACCCCGAGAACGTATTCACCGCGACATGCTGATTCGCGATTACTAGCGATTCCAACTTCATGAAGTCGAGTTGCAGACTTCAATCCGAACTGAGACTGTTTTTTTGAGATTCGCCAAAAACTTGCGTTTCAGCTACCCTTTGTAACAGCCATTGTATCACGTTTGTAGCCCAGGTCATAAGGGGCATGATGATTTGACGTCGTCCCCACCTTCCTCCAATTTATCACTGGCAGTCTTGCTAAAGTCCCCACCATTACGTGCTGGCAACTAACAATAAGGGTTGCGCTCGTTGCGGGACTTAACCCAACATCTCACGACACGAGCTGACGACAGCCATGCACCACCTGTG
>NZ_MAPF01000056.1:0-37509 GCF_002554195.1 New Jersey aster yellows phytoplasma
CAATGTTGAGCATTGCACTTAGACCATAAACTTATTTAACAGCCTACGCACCCTTTACGCCCAATAATTCCGGATAACGCTTGCCCCCTATGTATTACCGCGGCTGCTGGCACATAGTTAGCCGGGGCTTATTCATTAGGTACCGTCAGAATGATTTTTCCATCATTTATTCTTCCCTAATAAAAGAACTTTACGTACCGAAATACTTCATCGTTCACGCGGCGTTGCTCGGTCAGAGTTTCCTCCATTGCCGAAAATTCCCTACTGCTGCCTCCCGTAGGAGTTTGGGCCGTGTCTCAGTCCCAATGTGGCCGTTCAACCTCTCAGCCCGGCTACACATCATAGTCTTGGTAGGCCTTTACCCCACCAACTAACTAATGTGACGCAAGCTCCTCCCTAAGCATACCTATTAATAGGTCTTTTAAAAACAAGAAGATGCCTTCTTGTCTACTATCCAGTCTTAGCAGTCGTTTCCAACTGTTATCCTCGTCTTAGGGGTAGATTGCTTACGCGTTACTCACCCGTTCGCCACTAAAGTTTAATTGATTAAACTTCCGTTCGACTTGCATGTATTAGGCACGCCGCCAGCGTTAATCCTGAGCCAGGATCAAACTCTTCGTATGTTACAAAATTGATTCATCAAAAATTGCTTTTTGGTGTCAATTTTAAGGTGTTAAAAAAATAATTGAAAATATTCGTTAATTATCATCTTCAGTTTTCAAAGATTAAAAAAATTAATGGTGAAGGGAGGTGGATTCGAACCACCGTACCTTACGGAACAGTTTTACAGACTGCTGCGTTTAGCCGCTTCGCTATCCCTCCTAAATTGCTTAACAATTTCAAATTTATTTACCTTAGATATTATAGCACATATAAAAATGAAAAGCAAGCTTTTTTGTTTTTTTTAAAATTTTTAATTTGGGTTGTCATTTTTGATAGGAATTTGGGGTTGGATAATGGCGTTTAAAATAGTTTTTTTACAAATAAATATTTTTTATTTTGTAAAAAAAATTATCTTAACTAAATATGAAAAAATATAAAGATATTATTTGTTTTTTTACTTAGTTTGTTTTTTTGACTTGTTGGAAGCATCAATGAAGACAAAAGTTTTTATAAATTGTTTTGTTTTAATGCAAAATATTTTTTTTGTATTTTTTTTCTAGTGAGCAAAGTTTGGAAAATAGTATAGGTATTCCCAACAATCCAATATAAAGACAATATTGGGTTAGAACGCGAGAAAAACACCATCATTAAAATCATAAAAACACTCATAATTTTAATGCTTTTTTCTGATTGTTTAGCTTTTTGTTTTTGTTCTGAAGTCAAATGATAAGAAGGAGTTTTTAAATAATCTGGTTTTTTAAAACTAATTTTATTCAAAATAAACATCGTTGCTCCAACTAAAAAAGAAAGCAAAAAGATAACAAAAGCGTTGTTGGGATTAGAAGGTTTTAAATTAATTAATCCTAAAAAGGGCTTTTCAATTAATTTATCAGTTGCAAAAATACCTCCAGGAATAATAAAACGACTTAGGGTTTGATTAATTGCAATAAATAAGGGAAGTTGTAAGAAAGATAGCAAAAAACCCCAAAAAGAAAAATTATTTTTGCGATAAACTTTTAAAATTTCTAACTGCATTTTTTGAGCAGAAGCAAGATCTTTTTTGATAGCATATTTTTGCTTTACTTTTTCAATTTCGGACTGAATTAAGCTCATATTCATACTCAAAGTACTTGTTTTAGTATAAATAGGCCAAGTTAAAGTACGGATGAAAACGGTAGCCAAAACGATTCCTAATCCTAAGTTTCCAAAAAACATACCAGAAGCACCATAAACTAAGAAAGTTGAGAAAAAATATAAAAAAGAACCAATTGAAATTATTAAAATATTCCAAAAATAACCAAAGAGACTCCATTCCAGCCTAGAAGTAAATTGAATTGGCACTGAAAAATTGGTTATAAAAAGTTTTCTAGGCATTAAACGGCCATTATTAAATCTAACATTAATTTTAGATAAAACATTATTTGAAGTGTTTTTGATATTTTCTGCATAATCATCTTCTAATTTTATATTTTCTAAAGAAACCGAAATAAGTTTATTAGACGAATCAATTTTTTGAAACTCTAATGCGTCTCTTAATTCTTTTTTTTGATATTTATTGTTTTCAATATAATCATCATTAGTGCCTGCAGCAACTGTTAAAAAATCCTTCATTAATTTATTTTTGAATTCGGTTGTTTCTTTATCAGTTTTAAAAGTTAAAAAATATTCTTCTTTATTATCTAATTTAGAAAAATTAAATTCATCTTTTAATTTAGGATCTGGTTTTTTTATTAAACTAAAAAAATATTTTGCTTCTTTTTTTTTAGCTAACATGCCTTTAAATTCGTCTTGCGTAGATATTTGAATTTCTTTCTTTTTGTCATTGATGACATAAACTACAAAAATATCAGCATAATCAGATAATAGCTTAGAAGAATCAACAGGATCAAAATATTTTTTATGTTTTTCGCTATTTTTAAAAACAACAACTTTGTCTAAAACTTCTATTTTTTCAGGCTTTGGAGGAGTAAGGAGCCAAAAAAATAACCCGAATAGAAAAATTGTTAAAAATAAAAAAAATTTTTTGAAGAATGATTTCTAACATCCATTTTAATTAACTCCTTATTTTAGTTATTTGAAAGTAATATGCGAGTTTTGGTAGCGAATTGAAAAAAGAAAGTTTTTAATTGTTTAAAAGTTAGGGTTTTGGCTGGAGCTTTAATAACAATAACAAAAAACATTTTGGGGTTAAGGCAAGGAGAAAAACTACTAATAATCGCTCTTAAACGACGTTTGATTAAATTTCTTTCGTGGGCTTTTCCATATTTTTTGCCAACACTTAAAGCAAATTTAAAATGAGGAAAGGTAGTTTGTTTGACATAATAAATAATAAAAAAAGAGTTTCCGTATCTTTTTTTAGATTTAAAAACAGGGGTGATTTCGTTTTCTTTTTTAAGAATATATTTTCTTTTCATCTTATTAATGATCCTAAAATTCTTAACTTTTATATTCAAAACATCAATTAACCATTTTAAAAAATATAAATTCCATAATTATTAATGGCGCAATAACAATAAAAAGAAATTTATCAAAAAAACACCGAAAAAGCGGTGTTTATTTTTGGTTTGAATATAATCAAAATCAAGTTAGTTTTATTTTAAACTGTTATTTGCAAACGTCCTTTAGCTCTTCTTCTAGCAAGAACTTTGCATCCTCCAACAGTTGACATTCTAGCTCTAAAACCATGAGTTCTTTTTCTTTTGATTTTGCTAGGTTGATATGTTCGTTTCATAAAAAAACCTCTTTTCTATTTAACACACTTTCCTAATTATAGCTTTTTTAATATGAAATGTCAAGTCTAAAAGTTTTGAATAATTAAAAAGTAGTGGTTGTGGGGGGTAAAAAATGTAAAAATTAAAATATTTATAAAAAGAAAGAAAACATTTGGATAAATGATTTTTAATAAGCTCTAGCAAATAAAACAGTTTGAAGGGCTTTTTTGTTAGTAACAGGGCAATTAGCAGTAATTAAATTAGTTTCTAAAATAACTCTTGCAGTAGCTCCTGTTTCTTGTTTAATTTGCAATTCGGCATCAGTTCCTGAAATGCTCATCGCTACATAACCGCCTTGTTTGAGGTAAGTTTTAAATTCTTCATAAGTAGTAGCTTGTTTGCGATTTTGTTCTAAATGTTGCAGTGCTTTTTGATACATGTTGTTGTGCATGGTTTCAAATAATTGCGGGATTTGAGATGGAAAATCTTTAATTTTGATATTTTGTTTGGCGAAGTTATATCTTTGAAAAATAGTAACTTCATCATTTTCTAAACCACGTTTACCAATTTCTATACGTAAAGGAACACCTTTAAGCTCATATTGACTAAATTTCCAACCAGCAGTTTTGTCTTGTAGATCAAGATGAACGCGATAGTTTTTTTGAAGGATGGAAAAAAGATTTTCGGATACTTGTTTTACCGACTCATCTTGAGTTTGCAAAGGAATAATTACAATTTGCATAGGAGCAACATAAGGCGGCAGAACTAGTCCTTCATCATCGCTGTGAACCATAATTAAAGCTCCAATTAAACGTGTAGAAACACCCCAAGATGTTTGATGGGCATATTTTTTTTGATTGTCGCAATCTTGAAATTGTATTTGAAACGATTTAGCAAAAATAATACCTAAGTAATGAGAAGTCCCTGCTTGAAGAGCTTGTCCGTCATGCATTAACGCTTCGATAGAATAAGTGATTAGGGCTCCAGCAAATTTTTCTGTTTCGGTTTTTTTGCCACACACAAAAGGAAGAGCTAAAAGGTCTTTACCTAACTTTTGATAAATATCAAGGATGGATAAAGTTTGTTGCATCGCTTCTTGTTCGGTGGCATGCACAGTGTGTCCTTCTTGCCACAAAAACTCTTTACCTCTTAAAAAAGGTTTAGTTGTTTTTTCCCAACGAACCACATTGCACCATTGATTATATAACTTAGGTAAATCACGATAAGAAGTGATTGTTTTAGAATAATATTGCGAAAATAAAATCTCTGAAGTAGGACGAATTACTAGTTTTTCGGATAAGTTTTTTTGCCTGTAGTTGTTATCATTGCTGCTTCTGGAGAAAATCCTTGAATATGTTCTTTTTCTTTGTGAAATAGTTTTTCTGGAAAAACTAACGGAAAATAAACATTTTGATGCCCTGTTTTTTGCAAAGTACAATTAAGATGTTTTTGAATATTTTCCCACAAAGCATAACCATAAGGAAGATATATAATAAACCCTTTTGCCTCAGAATAAGCTATTAATTCAGCTTTGAGACAAATATCTGTATACCATTTTCCAAAATCAGATAAGCGAGTAGCAACTGTTTTAACTCGTTTCATTGTCTTCATTTTTAATTACCTTTGTTTAGTTATAATATATTATAAATATTTAAATTAAATGTATGATTTTTGTTGGTTTTTAAAAAACAAACTATAAGCAAAAATATTATAACATGAAAAAATAATAAAAAATAAATATTTAAAAGTATAATGATGGTTTGTAAATGGAGGTCTTTTGAAAATATTTATTTTTTAAAGAATATAACAATTCTTTTATTTCAATTTATAATAATGTTGTTGTAGTTTGGAAACGAAAAGAAATAATTGTAGGTGGAATTAGAATTTGGCAATCCGTAATAAAAAAAGGGGGGACAAAAGTTTTTTATTGATTAAAAAATGTCAAATATCTATTAAAAAAGAAAGGATAAAAAAAATAAATTTAAAATGGCGGAGTAGAAGGGATTCGAACCCTTGAACCGATTTCTCGGACTACGTCCTTAGCAGGGACGCCTCTTATAGCCACTTGAGTACTACTCCTAAATTATATAAAAAATAATAAATAGATGAATATAAACAAATATAAAAAGTAAAAATAAAAGGAGGTTTGATGAAAAAATAGTAATTGCAATTTGTTAAAAAATATCAAAAAAAGTGTATTAAAAAAATGGAGGCCCTGAACGGATTTGAACCGTTGATCAAGCTTTTGCAGAGCCATGCCTTACCACTTGGCTACAGGGCCAAACATCGCTTTAATGCGATTTGTTTGTAATTAAATTAATGAGTGACAAATGTCTTTGACTTCTTTAGGGATATGTTTTGATAAATTAAGAGCTCCTTCTTGAGTGATTAAAATGATTAAAAGGTTGTCTTAAATTATTGCCCCAAACCCTAAAAATCTTTTAATATAGACCTGGTTAGGCATTAATTGCGCTGTTTTGTTCATATAACACATATATAATTGCAAACGTCATGAATATCTAATCTTAAATGATGTCATAAGTCGTGATAGCAATATTGATGGATTTTTTCGTCTTATTTAAGTAAATACAGTTCTTTTAATCCTTGTAAAATAAAATATCTTTACCACATCAGTTTAATTGCGCAAAAGTGTGATGCGGTTTATCCCAAGCAATGATTTCTTTATTAGCTTTAAGAACTAAATTGTCCGCTTATAAAAATAACAACGAGCAATATAAGAGTAATAAAATTATTATAAGTAACATCAATATCAAATAATAAAAAGGTCATTGGGTTTTTAATTGGCATTTAGGTTTATTATAATGCAAAATTAACGTATTTTCTCCTTAAGCAGCAATGATTTCAAAGGTTTTTTAAGTTTGGTTATTTTCCAAAAATAATGGAAAAGAGAGGCTATTTGATATCCACACATTACAGTTTTTAATTTTTTAAAATAATTAAGGATTTGATGATTGATATCTAGAGATATTATAAATTTTTAAAAAGGTTATAAAGAAGCAATTTTTTGATAATATTCTAAAGCCTAACTTGCTTTTTGGTCTAAGGTTTTTTTGGATAGGCCAAAATAAAAACCCTCTAAAGAATCAATAAAAGAAACACCTTTGAGATATCGAAGAAAAATCAGAAAAACTCAAAATATCTACATCCCACAAGGTTTTAATAGGGTCATTTTATTCTAAAAATAAAAAAGTATGAGATAAATTATGTGTTTTTACCAAAAATAAAATGGTTTTTGGTTAGTTAATTCCTGTCGAATAATAAAAATTATGATCGAATTCAAAAGGAAAAGCTTGACCACAACTCTTAGTAATTGCTTTTCCAGAATAAAAAAGAATAGCGTCGTTTGGTTTAATTTTTAGTATGAAATTATTTCTATTTTGCAAAAACATAAAAAAACGTTTTCCCCTTTTTAAGATAGAAAGGAGCAAATAAGTTCATAAAGCAAACGTAAAAATGTTTAATATTAAAAAAATTAATATTAAAAAAAGAAGGCAAAAAATTGTTTTATTTTTTTTCTCTATGTAGAGTGTTAGTTCTAGAAAAAGGACAGTATTTTTTTAATTCTAAACGTCCTGGAGTCTTTTTTTTATTTTTATCAGTATGATAATTTTCTCTTTTGCACTCTGTGCAAACTAATTTTACTAAATCACGCATGTTAATTTTCTCCTAACTAATTAAGCAATATAGTACTATTATATCAAATTTTTTGATAAATAATAAAGAGTTTTTAAAATTATTATTATTTAGTTTTTTTATAATTAGTAGTAGTTTTTTTATTAAGTAAACGTTTTTTAATCCATAAAAGAGTATAAGTCATCAAAACTGTAAAGACAAAAAGGCAAGAAAAGACCAAACAAACAAATTCATAACCTGAATAAACAAAACGATAACGTTTATGATGACGATTTTCATTATCTTCTAACTTTTTGGCATTTGCAGGATTATTTAATTTTTGTTTAAAAGGAGAAAAGAAAACATAAGGAAACATTTTAAAAGGATCTCTTTTAGCTGCTTGTTTTTCTGAAATTATAATTGGTTTATCTTTTTGCAGATCTTGAAAATAATCTTGCATAGAAAAAAAGCCAAATAAACTAAAAAAGGTCATATAAAGCAAGGGATGAATAAAAGCTATCCACATTTTTTTATAAGGAATAGCATAAGAATTGACTTTAAAATAAAAATATAGATAACATAAGGGAGATAAGGTGTGATGCAAATGAGAAAGAAAAAAAGAAAGACTAAATTTAGGTTCATAAAAATGTCTACCTTTATCAATTAAAGTGTGAAAAATTAAACCTGTCATCAAAGCACTAACTAAACATGCAAAAACTAAATAATGATAACATTTTTTTTGTCTTAATTTGGTAAAAAATAAAGCATAAACAATTAATAAAAATAAATTAACTTGATGGGTAAAATACCAAAATGTTTTGATAAAAGTGTGGTGTCCAGGATAATAACCGTATTCGTAATCTAAAATGTTGTCTTCTTTTCCTGTGGATTCAAAATCAATTTCAGGCATAAAAGTAGGAGCTTTGTACTTATATTGCCAATAACTTTGTCCTTTATTAACACATTCTTTAAAATCATGAAAAAAAACAAGCATTAAAGTACAAATAGACAACATTAAAAAAAGAAAAACAACATTGGTCTTTTTAAAATAATTTATTAAAACAATTTTTTTAAATCTTAATTTTCTTTTCATATTGTTCCTTTTTGGTTTAACATTTAAATATTCAAAAATGCAATTAAAATAATGGATAATGGAAATAAATTATAAACTGAATTAATGATAAATTATTGCTGATGAGATTGATTTTTAGAAACAATAGGTTGAATAATGTTTTGATTTAAGGATTGAGGAAAAGGATATTTTTCTTCTCTCATTCTTTTAAATAACAAGTAAATAAAACCCCTTTGATAATCAATGCGAGTAATAACCGCTATTTGGGTTTCGTTTTGAACTTTGGCGCGAGTTCCTATTAAATAATTTTTAGCTATGGGTTGCAAAATCACTAACCTACTTCCTTATCGGTTCACTTTATCAAAAATTGTAAATAAAAAAACAAACTAACTAGTTTGTTTTTTATTTTAAAATATTAAAAAAATTAATAATAAAGATTTTATTCAATAAAAAGATCTTTAAAAGTTTTGCTAAATTTGAAAGTAGGAACCTTTTTAGCTGGAATGTAAATAGTTTTACCAGTTCTTGGATTTTTTCCTTCGCGAGCATTTCTGTATTTTGCTCCAAAGGTGCCAAAACCTGTTAAAGTAACTTTTTTATATTCTTCGGTTTCTTCAAAAGTTTGATAAATAAGTTCAATAAAGTTATTAAGAAATTTATTAGCTTCTTTTTTAGTAATACCATTTTTTTCAGCTAATTTTCTTAAAAATTTTAATTTGTTCATTTTTTGCCTCCTTTTCTTTTTATTTACGTACTTATTATAACATCAAAAAAAATAATTTACAAGCGAAAACCAACAATCATTTGCAATTATTTTCGTTTTATTCTTGATTGGTTTCGGGGACGTTTGCAAAATTGAATGGTAAAAAATAATTTAGAATTCGCTTTTGTAAGGTCTTTGAATTAAAGTTGCAAAAACAGTGTCAAAAGGTTTGGATTCAAAAATTAATTGATAAGAGGCTTGAATAATGGGAAGATCTAAATTATGTTTTAATTGCAATTGATAAAAAGCATTAAGAGTTTGGAATCCTTCGACGGTTTGCAAAGAAGAGTCAATAATTTGTTGATAAGGAATTCCTGCAGCAATTTTGGCGCCAGCATTAAAATTTCTGGAATATTTGCTAAAAGCAGTCACAATTAAATCACCTAATCCTGGAAGTCCCAAAACAGTTTGGGGGTTTCCTTGATAAAAAGTAACTAACCTCGACATTTCTAAAATACCACGGCTCATCAAAGCTGCTTGAGAATTAATTCCAAAGTCCTTGGCTACTAAAATACCATTAATGAGGGCTAAAATATTTTTAAAAGCACTGCAAATTTCATTTCCTACCAAATCAGAAGAAGTATATACTTTCAAATAATTAGGGCAAGAAAATAATTTTTGAATTTCCAAGGAAAAAACGGGATTGGAAGAAGCTGCAGTCAGCAGAGTTAATTTACGCAAAATAACTTCTTCGGCATGCGATGGGCCCATTAAGGAAGCAAAATTAGCTAAAAGAGGAGCAGGAATAACTTGTTTGACAATTTCAGAAACACGCAAAAAAGTTAAAGGTTCAATGCCTTTGGAAACATTGACAAACGATTTAGGATTAGTTAACATAAGGGTAATTTTTTTTAGAAGATGACGCATGAATTTCATAGGAACTGCCAAAACTATCAAATCAGAATATTCAAGGGTTTGTTTAAGGCAAGAAACTGCTTTGACATTTAATAACGGAGTATTAAAAATAGGGTGTTTTCCTTGATTTATTTTTTCCACATAAGAAAGGTTGGTGTCATAGAGTAAAACTTGATTGTTGTTATCAGTTAAAACTTGTGCCAAAGTAGATCCCCAAGCACCACTGCCAATAATAGTAATTTTCATAAAATATAGCTTCTTTCTTTTAATCAAAATAGCAAAAAGAGTAATGAAAAAAATTATAGAAAAAAGAAAAAAGGTTTTTTGATAATTAAAAATAAGGTTGAATTTTCTTCAACCACTTATAATTAAATCACAAAGTAAGAACAAATAATAAAATACTTTCAAATAAAATGCAAAAAGAAGGTGGGAGGGGGGTTCAAAATAGTTTTAAAAATTAGACTTTTTTTATGAAAAATAATTTTAAGGGGCGTTCCTTCTAAATCAAGGTTTTTTCTAAATTGATTTTTTAAAAATCTTTCATAAGAAAAATGAATATATTTAGGGTCATTAACAAAACAAAGAAATTCAGGAGCTTTAGTTTTAGTTTGAAAAATATATTGAAACTTAGCTTTTTTTTGATTAAAGAAAGTGGGGGGTGTAATAAGAGTTGCTTCTTGCAAAATATCGTTTAAAAGACTAGTACTAAACTGACTTTTATAATTGTTAAAAACTCGTTTTAAAATAGCAAAAATTTGAGTAAGACGACTTTTTTTCAAAGCTGATAAGAAAATAACAGGCGCATAAGATAAAAAAACAAATTCTTGACGAATTTTTTGCTCAAAGTTCTTTAGGGTATTTGTATCTTTTTCTAACAAATCCCATTTATTGACAATAATAATGCAAGCTTTGTAATTTTCTAAAATAAACCCTGCAATATTTTTATCTTGTTCTAAAATACCTTCTTTAGCATCTAGAACTAAACAAGCAATATCTGCTTTTTCCAAAGCACCTAAAGCACGCAAAAAGCTGTATTTGTCTTCTTGTTCATAAATTTTACCTCTTTTTTTAATACCTGCAGTATCAATAATTTGGTATTTTTGCCCATCATTTTCAAAAAAAGTATCAACAGCATCGGTGGTAGTTCCTGCCATATCAGAGACAATCATTCTTTGGGATGCTAAAAGAGAATTAGTAAGAGTTGATTTGCCAACATTGGGGCGTCCCACAACACAAAATTTAATAATTTTGTTTTCTTCTTTTTCTTGGTTTTGTTTTTGTTCTGGTTCTAACAGTTGTTTTTCTGGGATTTCATAATTCGATTCAAAAAGCGAACTTTGCAAAGATTTATCTGTTGGAAGTGCTTCTAAAAAGGAAGAATCAGAAGTTAAAGAAGCATCACGCAAAAGAAAAACAATTTTATCTAACAAATCACCTATACCAACGCCATGTTGAGTACTAATTGCAAAAGGAGTATCGAATCCAAGAGCATAAAATTCATAAGTATTGAATAATAAATTGTGGTTGTCAATTTTATTGACTGCCAAAATAACTGGTTTTTTTGTTTTATACAAAAGTTTAGCTAAATAACTATCATTTTGAGTAAGTCCTATTTGACCGTCAACTACAAAAACAATTACATCAGCTTCATCAACTGCAAGTTGGGCTTGTATTTTAATTTGTTCCAAAAAGGGAGTTGATTTAATTTCGATACCACCCGTATCAATAACGCCAAATGTTTTAGTAAGCCAATGGGCAGTAGCATAAATACGGTCCCGAGTAATGCCTTTTTTTTGATGAGTAATAGCGTGTCTTTTTCCAATAATGCGGTTAAACAAACTTGATTTGCCGACATTAGGACGACCCACAATAGCAATTTTAAAAGACATTTAAGCTCTCCTTTTTTTTTCAATTAAGGTAGTAATTTTGGCAATTAATTCATCAATTGATAATTCGGTAGTATCTAGCAAAATGGCATCTAAAGCTTTAGACAAGGGTGCAAGATGGCGATGATAGTCTTTATGATCGCGTTCCTTGAGTTGTTTCATAATTTGAGTAATATCTGTGATTTTGCCGTTTTGGGCATCTTCTTGTTGTTTTCTCAAAGCTCTTTTAGTAATGTTAGCAGTAAGAAAAATTTTTAAATTAGCATCTGGCATTACAACTGTTCCAATATCTCTTCCATCCATAATTAAATTAGGAGTATTGGCGCAAATTTCTTTTTGCAATTTCAATAATTTAGTTCTTACACCAGGAATCAAAGCTACAGAAGAGACATGTTTTTCGACATCCAAAGACTTAATTTTTAAAGAAACATCTTCTTGATTAAGAAAAATTTTATTACAAGAATAAGAAAGATTGATTTTGTCTAAAATTTGATTAAGGCTTTTTTCATTATGCCATGAAACTTCATTTTCTAACAAATATAAAGTTAGCGCCCGAAACATTGCTCCGGTATCAATGTGATTCCAACCTAATTTTTGGGACAACTTTTTACTAATAGTACTTTTGCCCGACCCTGCCGGACCATCAATGGCGATTTTAAAACTTCGCATATGCATATATAACTAACTCCTTATAGCGATCTTAAATTTACTTAAAATTAATTAGGTATTTGAGTAGTTAAGGTTTTTAATTTTTTAATTTCATGAATTTTTAAAGGGCGATAAGCACCTATTGTGAGATTTTCAATAGTTAAAAAAGAATAACGATAACGCTTTAACTTTAAAACTTGATATCCTAAAGCTTGCATCATTTTGCGAACTTGCCTGTTTTTTCCTTCAGTTATTACCAGCTTTAACCAAGTAGAAGGTTTAGGCATATAAGAAATTTTCAAAATATCAATTTCTTTACAAACAGCCAAATATTTTTTATCAATGATAATTCCTTTGCAGAATGTGGAAAGGTCTTTTTTTTGCAAACAAGCATTAATTTTAACATGATATTCTTTAGGAATACAAAAGGAAGGATGGGTTAATTTTTGAGTAAGATCGCCGTCATTAGTAATTAAAAGAAGCCCTGTAGTATTAAAATCAAGGCGCCCTATCGGATATAATCTTTGTATACTTGCTTCTTCAATTAAATCCAAAACAGTAGGGCGATTTTTTTTATCTTTGGCAGTGGAAAGAAATCCATTAGGCTTGTTGAGCAAAAAATAAGAATAAGTGGCTTTGGTGATCGGTTTGTCATCCAAAGTTATAATGTCGCTGGAAGATACTTTGGTTCCTAATTCAGAAATAATTTTGCCATTGACTTTAATGCGTTTTTCCAAAATTAAAATTTCTGCTTTTCTTCTAGATGCGACGTTTGCATAAGCCAAAACTTTTTGTAATCTTTGCATTATTTTCCAATTCTTCCTTGTTTGATTTTGTATTTGCGTATTTAAAACGCATTATTAAAATATTGTTAAAAAATGTTTTTTGTTTTCTAATAGTTAAAAATATTGTGGATTAAAAAAAATAACGCGGATAGTATTTATTTTCATCCAAGATATCATAATAAGCAACAAAATTTTTATTACTATCTTTAACTATAAAAGGTTTTTGGGTAATTATTTGTCTTTGGTCTAAATAAGTGCCGTTTTTTACTAACTTAATTAAATAATCATTTAAAATAAGTTCATCATAAGAAGCAAAAAAAATACTATCCAAAATCAAATCATTGAGTTCTAAATTTTCAATAGTTTTAGCATTTTGTAATAAATGAGTGCCAATTGCAGTTCTTTGCAAACGAAGAAGAGCTCCATAAGTATTTAATTGCAAAGCTAGATCACGAGCAAGACTTCTAATATAAGTTCCTTTGGAAACATGTACCAAAAAATCTACTTGGTCGTGACAAAACAAAGATTTTTTTTCAAAATGATGAATAAAAACTTCTCTTGGAGGTATATCTACAACTTGATTTTGGCGTGCTAAACGATACATTTTTTGACCTTTAATTTTGACTGCTGAAAACATAGGAGGTATTTGCCAATACTTTTTTTGATGAAAAGATGCAAAACTTGTTTGGATAGCAAAATCATTTAAAGGGATATTTTTAGTATCCAACAATTTACCTTTCACATCCAAAGTATCATAATGTTTATTAAAAAGAAAGGTTCCTTGATAAGTTTTTGAAAGTTTATCGAACAAAAAAGCCAGTTTAGTGGCTTTACCCACACAAACAATTAAAAGTCCTGAGGCTAAAGGATCAAGCGTTCCTGTGTGTCCTACTTTGTCAAAATGAAATTTTTTTTAATTTGAAAAACTACATCATGTGATGTCATCTTTTCTGGCTTGTTGACTAAAAAAAACCGTTCATAACGTTTGATTTTGCTTTCGTTTTGTGGTAAAATTATTTATAAGAATGTAAAAATTTAAGCAAGTCTTCTTTATTTAGAAATCCGCTATGTCTTGCTAATTCTTTTTTATTTTTGTACAAAATAAGGGTGGGGAACCCAGAAACGTCTTTTTCTAATGCTAATTGTCTAAAAAAATCAACGTCTACTTTGTAAAAAAGAATGTCTTGTTCTAAAGTGCAAACTTCTTCCAAAACAGGCAATAATCTTTGACATGGAGGGCACCATGTAGCAAAAAAATCAACAACTACCAATTGTGGGGTAGCAGTTATGGTCTCAAAATCTTGTCCTTGATAATTCATTAAATTACTCATCATATTTAAAACTCCTTTTGTTTTTTTGGTATTTGGATTTTGGCATACACCAATTTATTATAATTTAAAAAAATGTTAATTAATAAGGATATGTTTTAGTTATTTTAATTTTTTAAAAAATGAAAAAATGATTTTTTTATGCATCATATTTTTTTTGGAACTTTGTTCGTTTGAGAATTGTTTTATAATGCGTTTAATATTGATGCAAACATAAAGCAAAAACGCAAATGAAGACAAAGGAAAGGATTATTTTAATTAATAATTTTATACAATCAAAATATTTTTCTTCTTGGATAACAAAAACTTTGTATTTAAGAGAAGCTATTTTTTGTTACAAAATGTTTTGCGAAATGGGTTTTAGTTTGCAATAAAAAGTGGTTACGTTGCAGGTTTGAATGGTTAAATTTTAATTTCTTTCATATCTTTTATTTGTTTGCTTTGTAAAAATTCTTTGATTCTTTGATTAAAGGTTAGTTTAATTTCACTAAAGTTTTGGAATAATAAAAACATTTTTTTAAAATATCTCTTTTTAAATCTTCTTTATAATTAACCGATATCGAATTGTAACTAAAAAAACGTGTTAGTTCTTGGGATTTGTGAAAAGCCTCAACAAAATCAGAACAAGCTTTATCAATAATTATTTCGCAAATCACTTATTTAGCAGCTTTTCCTGCTAAAAAAACGATAATTTCTTAGATTAAAGTTTCTTTTAATAAAATATTAGGATTTTGTTCTTTGGAAAATAAAGTAAATAATTTTATCCGAAGAGTGTGGAATCAAAGAAACTGAACTTAAAAAAAGAGTGTTTTTGACTTAGCTGATAATTATTTTAGCAGCTTCATTAGTAGCAATAATTTCTTTTTCTTTTTTTTCTGCTTGCAGCATCAGCTATATTTTTGCCTTTAGCAAATAATTCTAAAATAGCTTTTTGTGATTTAAGGTCAGGTAGTAAAATATTAACTACATAATTAAAACGTCCTGGACGAAGCAAGGCATAGTCTAGAGCTTCTACTCTGTTAGTAGCAACTATCACAATGAAAGTATTTTCATTATCTCCGGATTTAAATACCATCCATTTGATGTTGTTTCCTTTTTCTTGTTGGCTAAAATCGTTTCTATCAATAACAAAAGAATCAATTTCATCAATAAAAAATAATGCTTGTTTTATGGGTTTTTATTTTTCCAAACAAATATCTTACTTTTTTTAGCACCATCCCCACGAATTCTTTGCAAAAAATCAGTAAAAATAAAAGCATAAAAGGACGCATCTGATTCGCCCGCCAGTACTTTGCAAGCAAGGTTTTTTCCTGTTCCTGGAGGACTGTGATAATAATATAATTCCTTTGTGAATTTTGACTACTGCTTAAAAGTTCTTTTTTAAAAAAATATAATTATTGTAGCCATAACCATTCTTCGAGAAATTAAATTAATTATGAATCTATTATTAAATGTGAACATATAAATGTAATAATATAAAAAAAAGAAGCATCAAAATAAATTAAGTCCAAACTCATTAAAATAAATAAAATTATTGTGTGTTAATAATTTAATTATATAGGCAAAATCTCATCAATTTCCAAGCGATTAAATAAAATATGATAATTGTCTAATTTTTGACTTGGAAGAATCCCGAAAGTATCTAAGCTTTTAAAAGTAATATCCGAGGCTTTGAGTTGAGTTAAAATTTTATTAGCTGTTTGAGGTAAAAAAGGTTGTAATAAAACCCCTAAAAACCTTAAAGCTTCTACCAAAGAATATAGTGTGTGGTCTAATAGTTGTTGTTTTTCAGGATTTTTAAATAAATTCCAAGGCTCTACTAAATCAATGTATTTATTAGCAAAACGAGCCAAATTAATAATTTTTTTAAGGGCATCTCCCACTTTGTAATCTTGCATTTTGAGACGAACTGAAGGAAGAGTTGCTAAAGTTTGTTTGGATAAATCAAATTTAGGGTCTAAATTAGATGTAATTAAAGTTTTAGATAAATTATTTTGACGATAAATTTTTATCATCCCAAAAACTCTATGAACTAAGTTTCCCAAAACATTAGCTAGATCACTATTGTGCCTTTCTACTAACAATTCATAAGTGATATTACCATCTTGAGCATAAGGAATTTCTGATAGAACAAAATAACGAATGGAATCCACCGGAAAATGCTTTAACAAATCATCAACGTACAAAACGTTACCTTTAGATTTAGACATTTTATTTTTATCAAATAAAATCCATGGATGGGTTAAAAACTGTTTGGGCAGCGAAATTTCAAGTGCCATCAATAAAATAGGCCAGTAAATGAGATGAAACCTTAAAATATCTTTACCAATGACATGCATATCGCAGGGCCAATATCGATTAAACTGGCTATTTTCAGATGTAGGATTGTAGCCTAGTCCGGTTAGATAATTGCTTAGAGCATCAATCCAAACATAAATCACGTGTTTGGGATCAAAAGGAACGCGAATGCCCCACTTAAAAGAAGTTCTAGAAACAGACAAATCTGATAATGGTTCTTTTAATAAATTTAACAGCTCTTTTCTTTGGGCATCAGGTTTAATCAAGGAGGGGTTGTTTTCTAAATATTTCAATAAATGGGATTGGTATTTGGAAATCTTAAAAAAATAAGTTTCTTCACTGATTAAAATAGGAATTTCACCATTAGAAGTTTTTCCATCAATTAAATCTTTGGGAGCCACATAAGATTCTTCAGAAACTGAATAAAGTCCTTGATATTTTCCTAAATAAATATCTCCTTTTTTCCATAACTTGTCAAAGATGGCTTGAACTGTTTGTTTATGGTTAGGGTTGGTAGTTTTGACAAATTTATCATAACTTACTTGCATTAAATCATAAATTCTTTTTATTTCCAAAGATATTTGGTCTACATATTCTTGGGGATTTTTACCTTGTTGCAAAGATTTAGCAGCAATTTTTTGTCCGTGTTCATCGGTTCCTGTTTGAAAAAAAACATCAAATCCTTCTAGGCGTTTAAAACGAGCAATGGCATCAGCTAAAATGCATTCGTAAACGTTGCCAATGTGTGGAATGCCAGAAGCATAGGCAATCGCTGTGGAAAGAAAAAATTTAGGTTTTTGTTTTTGGGTTGTTTTCATAAAAACTCCTTAAATAAATGGTGGCAAAAAATATTTTTAATTATGGGTTGTTAGAAAAAATCTGCATGTGGTTTGAAAAATCAAATCAAGATTGGTTTTTTTTGATTTTGTATTGGCGATAAATTTCTTTTTTGGTAATGTTTCTTTCTTGAGCAACTTTGCTAAAAGCCTCTTTTTCGTTAAAGCCTAATTTGAGGTAAAAAAGAACGTGATCGTTTATGCTTAGAACAAGCAAATGTTCGTTGGGATTGGGATTGCCTGCAACAACAATGACATATTCTCCCTTATTAATTAAATCAAGTTCTAAAATAGAGTCAAGATTACCATTGATAATGGTTTCAAATTTTTTAGTCAGTTCACGTGCTAAAGAAATTTTTCTATTACCATATAATTTGTTTATTAAAAGTAAAGTCTTTTTAATTCTATGAGGAGATTCATAAATAACAAGGCTTTCGGAGGTATTTTTATATTGGAGTAAATATTTTTTCAAAGCTTGAGACAAACGAGGTAAAAAAGCCAAAAAGATAAAAGGTGAAGGGATAGCAGAAGTCATAAAAGCAGTTAAAAAAGCAGATACTCCTGGGATTGCTACCACATTAAAACCATGTTTTTGCACTTCACAAACTAAAGAAAAACCAGGATCGCTAATAAGAGGAGTGCCCGCATCGCTAATTAAGGCGATATTTTTTCCTTGTGATAAAAGTTCTAAAATTTGAGGTAACCTTCTTGTTTGATTGTGTTCATAATAAGAAAGTAGAGGTTTTTGGATTTGGTAAGTGTGTAAAAGTTTTTTGGCTCTTCTAGTATCTTCTGCTAAAATTAAAAAAACTTCTTTTAAAGTATAAAGCGCTCTTAAGGTGATATCTTCTGAATTACCTATGGGAGTTGCTACTAAATATAAAATAGGCTTAGCATTGCGAAAACTTTGTTGTTGAAATAACATATTTTTTTACCTTATTTGTTGGGTTTTGGTGTTTACAAAATTTTATATTGCTTTAATATAGGGGGGTTGTAAATTTGTAAAGATTTAAAATGAAAGTCTTTGAGCTTCTAATTGAATTAACAAAGCCATTAAAAGATTTTCTTGATTAGATAATATATATTGTTTTTTGTAAATTTGATGAATAATTTTTAAAATATCGAAAGCAGTTGTAAGGGGTAAAGTTTGATAATATTTTCGATATTCTGGATTTGTTAAAATTTGTGTTTTGGAAAAATAAATGGGTAACTGGTTTTTGGGTATTTTTTCATATAACACATCAGAAAAAAAATGTAATAACGCTGATAAAAAATCATTTAAAAAATGAGGAAAAGAAGTAAGTTTTGCAAACACAGGAGAGGCAAAAACCGCTAATTTTAATGAAATTGTTTTTGGAAATTGAATAAGAAAATCCAAAAAAAACTGTTTAAAATTTTGATAATAATCGCTGGCAATGAATAAATCCATTTGATCGGGATTTTTATTTATTAAATTGCTTAAGTAAAAATCAAAAACATCTATTTGGGGTTTAGCTTTGGGGTCTAAATTTTGTGTTTTTGCATCCACGGCATCAAAGATATTAATAATTTGACAGCGAGAAACTATGGTTGGTAAAACTTTTTCTAAATTATTGGTTAATAAAAAACCTATAGTGTTGTTGGAAGGATTTTCAAAAAAATGCAATAAACTATTGGAAGTTTGGGTAGTTATTTTTTCTATTTCTTCGATTACATAAATTCTTTGGGTTCCGAATAAAGAAGTTTTCAAAAAGTTTTTTTGAAATTGCAAAATTTGTTCTTTGGTAAAAAGATGGTTTTGTTTGGTCAAATAATAAAAATTGGGGTATTGCGAATTAAGTAAGGTATCTTTTGACAAAAGATAAGGGTCATGGGGTTTAAAAAATGCGATAGGCAAGTTCTAAAACAAATTCTTTTTGTTGGGAAAGGGTGGATCCAACAACTAAATAAAGATGGGCGAGTTTTTTATTTTGGATAATTTGATTAAATTTGGTTAACAAAGATTGGATTTTTTTCATAAATCTATTTGGAAGACTTCTTTGAGTTTTTGTTCAATGATGTTATAAATCTTTTCCAAGGACTTACTTGCATCAATTAAAAAAATTCTTTTTTGTTGGTCTTTTTGATAAAGGTCAAGATAACCTTTGCGTACTTTTTTATGAAAAGATAATTTTTGTAAATCAAATGAATTAATTTCTTTAGGTCTAAATTGTTTGACTCTTTGAATTCCTATTTTAGGATCTAAATCTAGATAAAAAGTAATGTTGGGCATATAATTTAAAGCCAAATTATTAATATTTAAAACAAAATCTTTACTTAAACCACGAGCATAAACTTGATAAGCTATAGTAGAATCCAAATAACGATCACAAATAACTATTTTATTTTGTTGTAAGGCAGGAATAATTAATTTGCTTAAATGTTCTGCTCTATCTGCTGCAAATAACAAAGCCTCAGTGTGAAAATCTATTTGTTTATTATAAGAATGCAACAAAATATTTCTAATTACTTCATTAAATAAACCACCACCAGGTTCTTTGGTTAAAACACACGAATATTTTTTACTTAATTTTTCAAATAAATAACTTGAATGGGTGGTTTTTCCGGTGCCTTCACAACCTTCAAAAGAAATAAACATTTAGTATAAATTCTCCTTTTTGTGTATTTTTATTTATTGTCACAAAATCAATAAAAAATTTTTTTTAAAACTAAGGCTTTGGCAGGAGCCAAAAGGGTGGCTTTTTTAGTTTTGTTACCTAATAACATCGCTTGAAATTGTTCCAAAGAAAATTTATTTTTACCAATTTCAATTAAACTTCCCACCAAAAAACGAATCATATATTTTAAAAAACCATTACCATGAAAAACTAAAATATATTTGTGTACAGTTTCTTTGAGAGAAGCTTGAAAAATTGTTTTAGAAAAATTTTTAGGCTGGGTCTCACTAGTAAAAGCAAAAAAATTATGAGTGCCTTCGATAAATTTTAGGGCTTTAGTGATTTTGACAAAATCAAACTTGTCAGCAAAAATTTGAAAATGATGGTTAAAAGCATTAAGGGGTTTTTTAGAAAAAACATATTGATAAATTTTTGATTTCGCTGAATAACGAGCATGAAAATTAGGAGTGGCAAAATGCATTTGTCTAACTCTAATATCAGGAGGCAAAAGATAATTAAGAGTTTTTTGGAAATGTTTAGGTTTTAGAGAAAAAGTGGTTTGGAAATGGAGGGTTTGTCCTTGAGAATGGACTCCTTTATCGGTTCTACTAGCTGCAAAAGTGGGGATGTTTTGATGGGTCATTTTTTTTAAAGCTTTTTCAAAAGTTTGTTGCACGGTTTTTTTTTGAGGTTGTTTTTGATATCCACAATAAAAAGTACCATCATAGCTTAAAATTAATTTATAAAAAAAGTGTTGCAAAAATGCCTCCTTGTGTAACTACAAAATATTTTTAAAAAATTTAAAAATGTAAAATAAGGAACGAAGAAAAAGGTGTTAATATTAAAAAACCTCCTTAATCCTTAAGATAAGAAGGTTTTGATAATTGAAGCTTTTTGTGAAAGAAACTAAAAATGCTCGGTTAATTGTTGTTAAACAAAAGCGATAATTGCCATTGGAGCACTATCACCACGACGAGGAACAGTTTTAATAACTCTAGTGTATCCACCTTGACGATCAAGATATTTAGAGGAGATATTTTTAAATAGTTTTTGTAAAACTGTAGTGTCATCGTTGATTTTTTCATCAAAAAGATGTCTTTTGGCTTGGCGTCTAGTATGCAAAGTATTTTTTTTAGATAAAGTAACCATTTTATCAGCTAATTTTTGTAATTCCTTAGCTTTAGATTCAGTTGTCATAATTTTTTCTTGCACAATTAAATCAGTCATTAAAGTTCTTAACAAAGCTCTTCTTTGAGATTTATTGCGTCCTAATTTGCTAAAAGGCATAAAATTTATCTGTCCTTTCTATTTTCTAATGTGTTTTTTAGTTTTAATGTTTGTCTTTGTCTTCTTCAACGCTATGATGCAAAGCTTCTTTGAGGTAATCGTTGAATTCTAAACCATATTCTAAAAATTTATCTTTTAATTCTTGGAAAGATTTTCGTCCTAGGCTTTTCAGTTTGACAACTTCTTTTTCACTTAATTTCACTAAAGAAGCAACTGTATCAATCCCTGCTCTTTTAAGACTGTTGAAAAGTCTTACAGATAAATCTAATTGTTCAATTTCTAAATCTAGCACGTAATTATGGGCTTCTTTTTTAGATTCAGAAACAAATTCTACATGAGCAGGTTTTTGGCTTAATTCTACTAAAACATTGAAATGATCTACTAAAATGCTAGCTGCAGTTGCTAAAGCTTCTTTAGCTAAAAGAGCGCCGTTAGTGGTAATTTCAATAGTTAATTCGTCTTTATTGCCTAATTTTTTTTCTACTTGATAAGAAACATTAACAACAGGAGTAAATAAAGAGTCAATTGCAATAACGCCTACTTGATTTTCAATGTGAACTTTATTTTCTTTGGCACCAACATAACCGATGCCTTTTTTAATAGTGACTGTCATATGAAAGCAAACATCATCAGAAAGGGTGGTAATGTAATGATCGGGGTTGATGATTTTAACTCCTGCAGGCAGTTCGAAAGAAGCAGCAGTTAGGCGTTGTGGTCCTTTAGCGATTAATTCTAATTTTTCTTCAAAATCATCTGATTCGTCGTCTACGGCAAAAACAATTTTTTTTAAATTTAAAATAATTGTCATGACATCTTCATAAACGCCCGGAATAGTAGTGAATTCTTGTTCTACTCCTTGAATTTTAACATTTACAATAGCAGCACCAGGCAAAGAAGATAACAAAACTCTTCTTAGGGCGTTTCCCACAGTAATGCCGTATCCTCTTTCTAAAGGTTTGATAGTGAATTTCCCGGAAATGGGATTTTCATCAATTTCTTCAACAAAAAAAGGTTTAATAAATTTAAGATTTTTCATAATTACTCCTTAAAATGTCGAACAAGATTATTATCCTCTAGGAGGTTTTGGCGGTCGACAACCATTATGTGGTACTGCAGTAACATCTTTAATAGCAGTAATTTCTAATCCTGCTGCTTGCAAAGAACGGATGGCTGCTTCTCTTCCGGGACCTGGTCCTGTAATGAAAGTTTCTACTTTAACCATTCCGTGTTCCATCGCTGCTTTGGCAACTGCTTCAGCGGCTAATTGAGCTGCAAAGGGGGTTGATTTGCGACTTCCTTTAAAACCCAAAGCACCTGCACTACTCCAAGTAACAGCATTACCGTTAAGATCGGTGATAGTAACAATGGTGTTGTTAAAGGTGGTATGGATGTGTGCAATTCCTAAAGGAACATTTTTTTTAACTTTGCGTTTGGTATTTTTTTTCTTGCCAATGCATTTCTCCTTTATTATTTTTATTTTTAGTTAACTTTATTTTTTTCTTACCAGCAATTGCTGCTTTAGGTTTGCCTTTAACAGTGTGAGCGTTGTTTCTGGTTTTTTGTCCTCTTACAGGTAATCCTTTACGATGACGTAGTCCTCTGTAAGCTCCAATCTCCATTAAACGTTTAATATTTAAAGTAACTTCACGTCTTAGGTCACCTTCTACATTGTATTTAGTAATTTCAATACGTAAAGCTGATAATTGCTGTTCGGTTAAATTTTTAACTCTAATATTTTGGTCAATTTTTAACTCGTTTAAAATTTTATGAGATAATTTATTTCCTAAACCATAAATATAAGTTAGTGCAATTACTACTCTTTTGTCGCTTGGAATATCTATTCCTGCAATTCTCGCCATAAATATCTCCTTTTATCCTTGTCTTTGATTGTGTCTGCGATTTTTTTTATTGATAACATAAATGCGTCCTTTACGACGAACAATGATATCGTCTTCGCTGCGTTTTTTAACTGAAGCTCTAACTTTCATAAACTTTTCTCCTTACTTAAAACGATAAGTTATTCGTGCTTGTGTAGGGTAGTATGGTGATAATTCAATTCTTACTTTATCACCAGGTAAAATGCGTATGTTGTTGATACGTATTTTACCAGAAACATAAGCAATAATCGTTTTTTTATTTGGAAGCTCTACTTTAAATTTATCATTTGATAATAATTCAACAACTTTAGCTTCGATTTCAATTTTGGATTCAGTTTCGTTTAAATTGTTTTTTGACATTCAAAGTGATTCCTTTAATTTTTATTTCTGGGTTCGAGGGGGGGTGATTGTGATATAATTTGGTAAAATGAAAAATATATTATGCAAGTATTTCATATCCTTTAGGAGTTACTAAAACTGTGTGTTCAAAATGAGAACTTAGACTTTTATCTATGGTAACTACAGTCCAATTATCTTGCAAAATAGCAATTTCAGGATTTCCTAAAGTAAGCATGGGCTCGACACAAAAAGTCATTCCTGGTTGCAGTATTTCGCCTTCGTGTGGTTTGCCAAAATTAGGAATATAGGGCTCTTCGTGTAAAGATGTACCAATACCATGTCCGGTAAATTCTTCTACGATGCCTAAATTATTTTTTTTAGCAAAAAGTTCAATGGCATGAGAAATATCAGAAAAATGATTTTGAGGTTTAATTTGCAAAAGACCTTGTAATAAGGCTTTTTGAGTAAATAAAAGCAAGTTTTGAGTAGTTTGGCAAACAGTTCCTACAGCATAAGAATAAGCACAATCAACATAATAACCTTGATAGTTAATTCCTAAATCTAAGGTGATGATATCACCTTGTTTAAGGATGGTTTTTTTGGAAGGAATGCCGTGAACTACCACTTCATTAACTGAGGCACAAATATGTTTGGGAAAGCCATTGTAACCTTTAAAGGCAGAAATGACACCTTTTTTTTGATAAAAATTCTTAGCTAATAAATCTAGATCAAAAGTTGACATTCCTGGAATAACAAAGGAAGCAAGTAATCTGTGGGCTTCATTAATGATTTTTCCTGCTTGTTTCATGATAGCAATTTCATGAGGAGTTTTAATGGAAATCATTTGCGGTCTGTTTCTAAAACTTCTAAAATCATTTTAGTAACTTGGTCGATGGTTTGCATACCATCTACTTCAAAAAGTTGGTTTTGTTCGCAATAATATTGCACTAATGGTAATGTTTCTTTATTAAACACTTTGAGGCGTTTAAGGAAAGTTTCTGGTTTATCATCTTCTCTTTGAATTAAGGTTTTTTGGTCTTTGTCACAAATGCCTGGATTTTTGGGAGGAATTTTTTCGATGTGATAAACCTTGCCACATTCGGGACAAATTCTGCGTCCTGCAATTCTTTTCATTAAATCTTTGGTTCCAGCGTTAAAATAGATGACTTTAGTTAAAAATAAATGAGATTTTTTAAAAAAATCATCCAAAAAACGAGCTTGCAAAACATTGCGGGGAAAACCGTCTAATAAAAAATCTTTAGTAGCGATGTCCTTAGACAAGTAATCAGCTATCATTTGGTTAGTGATGTCGTCAGGAACTAAAAGTCCTTGAGCAATAAATTTTTTACTTAAAGTTCCTAATTCAGTATTTTCTTTAAAATTTTTACGAAAAATATCGCCTGTTGAAATGTGGTTAATTTTTAAAATATATGATAAAACAGAAGCTTGAGTGCCTTTACCAATTCCTGGTGGTCCTAATAATATTAGTATCATGTTGTATTGTTTGCTTAATTAAAATAATTTTTGATATTCTTTTTTGTTGGCAGTAGCTTTGATGCGTTGGATAGTTTCAAGGGCTACACTAACAATAATAAGCAAACTGGTTCCTCCTAATTTCATATCTTTCAAACTTAAAAAATGTTCCATAAGAATAGGCGTTACAACAAGAGAAGTAATAAAAACAGTTCCTAAAACGGTGATTTTAAATAAGGTATTAGCTAAATAACGAGTAGTTTGTTCACCTGGTCTTAAACCTGCAATATAGGCATCTTGTTTAGATAAATGTTCTGAAATATCTTCGGGATTAACATTCATAAAAGCAGAAAAAAAGAAAGAACAATTACTAACAAGACTAAAAAACCTATGGCAAAAAAGTTAATTTGGTTATTAGAAGAATTAGTATTGGTAAACAAATTTACATACTTAGTCAACTTGTCATTCCCAATAAATCCTGCTAGCATCTGGAAAGGTTGCAATAAAGCAAATGACAAAATAACTGGCATAACTCCTGCACTATTAATTTTTAATGGAATGTAGCTTTTGCCTTGCACTTGATTGCGCGCATAATTGATAGGTATTTTTAAAGATGTTATTTGCACAACTACAGTAAAAATTAAGAATAAGAGAAGTAAAAGAACAATACATGCAAAATTAAAAGTTTTCAAAGTTAAAAAAGTATTTTGAGATAAATATGATTTGTTCAAATTTGCAAATAGATTAATTACGCTGTGGCTCATCGAAACAACAATTAAAATAGAAGTGCCGTTTCCAATACCTTTGGAATTGATAAGGTCAGCAAACCAAATTAAAATAGAAACTCCTGCAGTAGCAATTAAAGCTAACAAAAACAGTTGGCTTGTACTTATTGATGTAACTAAAAGTTTTGAATAACTGTTCAAAAAAGCAAAAGATTGTCCAAAAGCGAACAATAAGGCAAGACTACGTGTTAAAAGATTAAGTTTGCTTTTTCCCATTTGTCCTTGGTCTTTCCATTCACGACAAATAGGAAGGAGCTTTTGCAAAAATTGCACTACAATGGAAGAAGTAATATAAGGAGTTATCCCCAATCCAAAAAGAGTACCAGCATTTATGGAAAAAACCCCAAAAAGTTTGGATAAATCAAGAGATTTAGAATTAATAAAAGGAAGAGGCCAAGAAGTTCCTAAACAAACAATAGAAATAATAAATAAGGTGAAAAAGATTTTAAACATTAATTTACGATTGCCTAAAACTAATTTTAATTGACGTTTCATCTTTAAATTACCTCTATGTTTCCACCAACTGCTAAAATGGCTGCTTGAGCTTGTTTGGAGAATTTTGAAGCTTTGACTAATAATTTTTTAGTGAGAGTTCCTTGCGACAAAACTTTAATACCACATAATTGGTCTTTAATTATTTTTTTTCTAACAATAATTGAGGAGTAACAACGGTATCTTGAGGAAAGGATTCTAGAGTTTTAAGGTTAAGAAGAGCGTATCTTTTTTGGGAAAAATTGTGAAATCCTCTTTTAGGAATTCTTTGAAAAAAAGGAATTTGACCGCCTTCAAATCCAGGACGCAAAGTTTTTCCTGAACGTGCTAATTGTCCTTTGTGACCTTTACCAGAAGTTTTACCAGTGCCACTACCAGGTCCGCGTCCTAAACGTTTAGTGGACTTGCGAGCATTAGTGACTGGTTTTATTGTGTGTAACATTATTTTTGCTCCTTTGTATAAGAAACTTTTTCAACTACAACAAGATGACTGATGGTTTTAATCATTCCATGGATGGCTGGAGTATCATCTTTAATAACTTGATTGTTAATTTTTTTTAAACCTAGGCAGTGAGCGGTTTTAATTTGATTAAAACGACAAGCAATAAGACTTTTGGTAAGAGTAATTTTTAATTTCATTGTTCTTTTTTCGCTAAATTAATGCCTCTTAATTTAGCTACTTCTTCTTTAGTGCGTAAACTTTGTAATCCATCCATTACTGCTCTTATTACGTTAATAGAGGTACGCGAACCAAAAGTTTTAGTAAGAACATCATTAATGCCTACTAATTCTAAAATAGTTCTAGCAGCTTTTCCTCCAGCAACAATTCCAGTTCCTTTGGAAGCTGGTTTTAAAAAAAACTTAGACGCTCCAAAGCGTCCAATAGTGTCATGAGGAATAGTAGTTCCCACAATAGGAATACGAACTAATTGTTTTTTGGCTTTTTCTAAAGCTTTTTTAATAGCTTCTACAATTTCTTTAGCTTTAGCGGTGGCGAACCCAATTTGCCCTTTTTTATCGCCAACAACTACCAAAGCAGAAAAACGAAAACGAGCGCCTCCTTTAACTACTTTAGTAATACGATTAATTTTAACAACTTTTTCTTCTAAAAGAGCGGCTTTTTTGTTAAATTCTTTCTTTATTGCTTTCATTTTGTTTTTCTCCTTTAAAAATGTAAGCCTGATTTGCGACAAGCATCAGCTAAGGCTTTGATTTTACCGTGATAAAAATACCCTGATCTATCAAAAACAACGTTTTTAATGCCTTGGGATAAGGCTTTTTTAGCGATAAGAGCGCCTACTGCTTCAGCGGCTTTGATGTTGGAACCCCAAACATTGGCTTCTTTGCTATTAGCGCTACATAGAGTTGTTTGTTTGGTGTCATCAATTATTTGCACATAAAGAAATTTATTAGATCTAAAAACGTTTAAACGTGGTCTTTGTGATGTGCCTGAAACAATTTTTCTAAGGCGAAGATGACGTTTTTTACGAAGCGCGTTAGAGGATTGTTTGGTTATCATAACTTATTTTTAGTCCTTTCTTGTTTTTTTAGCGCTTTTCCCAGCTTTTTGTCTAACGTATTGTCCTACGTAGCGGATTCCTTTACCTTTGTAAGGTTCTGGTTTACGTAATTTTACGTTTTTGGCAGCAAATTCGCCGACAAGTTGTTTGTCAATTCCTTTGATAACAATTTCTGTGTTTTGGTTAACTACCACTTCTAGATTATCAGGAATGGCAACGCTTACAGGATGAGAAAAACCCAAAGATAAAATTAGTTGTTTACCTTTAATTTGAGCACGATAAGCTAACCCTACAATTTTTAAGGTTTTTTGAAACCCTTTGCTTACACCTTCTACCATATTGGAGAGTAAGGCTCTGGTGGTTCCGTGAATTTTTTTCATAAAAATTTCATCATTAGGTCGTTTGACTGTGATTACTTTGTTTTCGTTAGTGATTATTAATCTGTGATTGAATTGATATTCTAATTTGCCTTTAGGGCCTTCAACTGAGATAAAATTTCTATCTTTGATATCAACTTTAACCGCATTAGGGACTTCAATTGCTTTGTTTCCTACGCGTGACATAATTTTCTCCTTTATCTCCTTTAAATACTTTTGATTTAGCAATTAATTACCAAATATAAGCTAAAACTTCGCCACCAACTTGAGAAAGGCGAGCTTGAGCGTCTGTTAGAATTCCTTTAGAAGTAGAAACCAAAGCAACTCCTAAACCATTAAGCACTTTAGGAATTTGTTCTGCTGATGCATAAACTCTAAGTCCTGGTTTAGAAACTCTTTTTAAGCCTTTAATGACTCTTTCTTTGTTGGGAGAATATTTCAAACTAATAATTATTTCACGAGATGACTGAGGTAGATAAAAATCTTTAATAAAACCTTCTTTTTTTAAAACTGCTAAAATTTCTAATTTTAACTTAGAAGCAGGTACTAACACTTTTAAATGTGACATTTGATTGGCATTACGAATACGTGTCAGCATATCTGCAATAGGGTCTGTCATAACCATGTTTGAGCCTCCTTTTTACCTTTACCAACTAGTTTTTCTGACTCCAGGTAATTTACCTTGATGAGCTAACTGCCTAAAATTAATGCGGGAGATGCCGAATTTACGAATGTATCCGCGTGGTCTTCCATCAATAGAATCTCTGTTTTTTAAACGTACAGGTGATGCTTTGGCAGGAATTTGAGACAATCCAGCGTAGTCAGCTTTTTTTTTAAGTTCTAAGCGAAGTTTGGAATATTTTAAAACTAGCTCTCTTTGTTTTTGATCTTTTACGATTTTGGATTTTTTAGCCATAAGTAATAGTTCCTTTAATTTTTAAACGGCATACCATAAAGCTCTAAAAGCTTTTTGGCTTGAGTGTTATTTTTGGCAGTTGTTACAATGATGATATCCATGCCACGAATTTTTTTAACTTTGTCGATATTAATTTCTGGAAAAACGATTTGTTCTTTTAATCCTAGAGCGTAATTCCCTCTGCCGTCAAAAGATTTGCCAGAAATACCTCTAAAATCTCTTACACGGGGTAAAACTAAACGAGTTAGTTTGTATAAAAAAGCTTCTTTACGGGCTCCTCTTAAAGTCACTTTAGCTCCAATTGGCATGCCTTCACGTAATTTAAAATTAGAAATAGCTTTTTTGGCTTTAGTGATAACAGGGCTTTGTCCGCTTAATAATTTTAATTCTTCTACTACATCATCCAAAACTTTAACATTAAAAATAGCATCACCTACGCCCATATTGATAACAACTTTATCTACTTTTGGGACTTGCATAACAGATTTATAATTAAAAGTTTTCATTAGGGTGGCAGTGATTTTGGAATAGTCTAGAGTATTTTCTTTTTTAATTGACATTGATGCAAAGCCTCCTTAATTTTTTTCGTCTAATGTTTGATTTGATTTTTTAGCATAACGAACTTTTTTACCTGATTGTATGCGAATTCCTACTTTAGTGGAAGTTTGTGTTTGGGGGTCTACTAAAGCTACATTAGAAACATGAATGGGAGCTTCTTGTTTAACGATGGCGCCCTTTTCTTCGTTTTGGGAAGGGGGTTGGTGTTTGGTTTTGATGTTGACACCTTCAACAATAATTTTTTGAGTTTTAGCAAAAACTTTTAATACTTTGCCTGTTTTAATCATTTTTTTACCTGATTCGTCTGTTACAAAACGATCTTTGCCAGCTAAAATAGCTACTGTTTCTCCTACTTTAATACGCATTGAGCTGTCCTCCTTACAAAACTAATTGGGCTAAAGAAACTATTTTGGAAAATTTCTTATCACTCAATTCTCTAACTACTGGACCAAAAATACGGGTGCCAATAATATTTAAATCCTCTTTTAAAAGTACTACAGCATTATCGTCAAATTTAATGTAAGAACCATTTTTACGTCTTAGACCTTTTTTGGTGCGTACAATGACAGCTTTTAGAACGTCATGTTTTTTAACTGTACCAGAACCCGATTTAACAGTTACTACTACAATATCTCCGATATTTACATGACTACGACGAGTTCCTCCTAAAATGCCAATAACTAAAACTTCTTTAGCGCCACTGTTATCAGCTACAACTAAACGACTTTCTCGTTGAATCATCTCAAAATCTCCTTAATTTGCACTCTTTGAATGGTAAAGAATTTTGAATAATCGAAATCTTTTAGTTTTAGAAAGAGGTCTTGTTTCCATAAAATTAACTAAATCGCCTGGTTTGGCTTCTTGATTTTCATCATGGACGTGGAATTTTTTCGATTGTTTCACTCTTTTGCCATATAAAGGGTCTTTTTTGTAAATATCAACAATAACAGTAATGGTTTTATCCATTTTATCTGAAACCACTTTACCTACGAAAGTTTTTCTAAAATTACGTTGCATTATTGTTGTTCCTCCTTGATAGTTTCTACAGCATCATCTAAATCAGGGGTAGTTGGTTGTGAGGTTAGGGTTGGTTTTGTTAAAACAGGTTTGACAGTGGAAGTGACAAAAGTCGGGGTAGAGTCTGTTTGTGCTTGATTGTTTTTTTGGGTTAGGATGGTTTTGATGCGAGCAATGGTTTTTTTAAGTTTTTTGATTTTGGCAGTGTTAGTTAGTTTGCCTAAAGCTAATTGAAAACGCAAATCAAACAGTTCTTGCTTTAATTTGTCTACTTTGTTTTCTAATTCTTCTGGATTTAATTTTAAAATTTCTTGAGTTTTCATATTTCAGCACCTTTTTTAACGATTTTAGTTTTAATCGGTAGTTTGTGAGACGCCAGTCTTAAAGCTTCTGTTTCTACTTTGGAGGAATTAGTGGTGTCTTTAACTTCAAACAAAACTTTACCTGTTTTTACCACAGATACCCATTCTTCAGGAGAACCTTTACCAGAACCCATTCTTACTTCTAAAGGTTTTTTAGTTAATGATAGATGTGGGAAAATGTTGATCCACACTTTTCCTGTTCTTTTCATGTAACGTGTCATTGCGATACGAGCGGCTTCAATTTGTTTGTTGGTGATAAAAGCACCTTCTTTGGCAACCAAAGCGTGGTTTCCGTTGGCAATAACATTTTTACCTTTGGATTTTCCTTCAAAACTAACGCGGTGAGGACGACGATATTTAGTTCTTTTTGGCATTAACATGATTATTGTTGCCTCCTTTGAAATTGCGAGGGCGCCTGTTAGGGTTATTAGAAGATTGCGAAGCAAACAATTTTCTAGTGTCTAGAATGGTTTGTCCTGGTAAAACTTCACCGTGGAAAATCCATACTTTAATTCCTAAAACTCCATAAGTAGTGTGAGCTTCAACAGCAGCGTAATCGATGTCTGCTCTTAGAGTGTGTAGAGGAACTCTGCCTTCGGCATGTCCTTCGCTTCGAGCTATTTCAGCACCACCCAAACGACCAGAAATTAAAGTTTTTACTCCTTTGGCACCTGCTTTTATTGCTTTTTGGATTGCCATTTTTTGAACACGGCGGAAAAACATACGATTTTCTAGTTTTTCAGCCATATTTTGAGCAATTAATAAAGCGACTTTATCAGAGTTTTTAACTTCTAAAACGTTAAGATTAACGTCTTTTTGAGTAAGTTCTTTAAGTTTAGCAACTAATTTGTTGCGTGTATCGCCGTCTTTTCCAATAATAACGCCTGGTTTAGCGGTGTGAACAGAAATAGTGATACGGTTTTTATTTTTTTCTTTTAGGCGTTCGATGTCAATTTGACTTATAGCGCTTTTTTTAGCAAAATTATTGATTAGTTTACGAATTAAAAAATCTTCTTTAATTAAATTAGGAATTTCTTTATCATTAACACACCATTGAGATTCCCAAGTTCTAATAATGCCTAATCTTAATCCGTTAGGATTAGTTTTTTGACCCACTTTGTTCTTCCTCCTTTGATGTTTGCAAGTTTGTGCTAGAAGTTATTACTAAAGTAATGTGGCTGGTTCTTTTTTTAATCATATCGCCAGAACCTTTAGCTCTTGGAAACATACGTTTTAAACGAAAACCTTCGTTGACAAAAACTTCTTTAACATAAAGTTGTTCGCGGTTTAATTTTAAATTATTAACAGCATTGGAAACAGCACTGTTTAAAAGTTTTAAAATAACGGGAGCAGCTACTTTAGGGGTAAAAGTTAAAATGGCTTGAGCTTGTGCAATATTTTTTCCTCGAATTAAATCAACAACTAAACGTGCTTTTCGAGGGGCGATTGAAACTTTTCTAGCAATCGCTTTGGCGTTTTTGGTTTCCATAGTTATTCCTTCCCATTATTTTATTTTTTTTGCATTTTTTTGTCTTTTTTGTTGTGTCCGCGGTAAGTGCGTGTAGGGGAAAATTCACCTAACTTATGTCCTACCATGTTTTCTGTAATATAGACTGGAATATGTTCGCGCCCATTATAAACTGCGATTTTGTGTCCTACAAAAATAGGTGTAATTGTAGAACTGCGTGACCAAGTTTGGATCACTTTTTTGTTTTTTAAGTTTTTTGTTTTTCTATTTTTGCTAATAGATGGCTAGCAACAATAGGTCCTTTTTTAACTGAACGTGGCATATTAACAACTCCTTATTTTTTACGACGCCTAATAATTAAAGCATTAGATGCTTTTTTGCGGTCACGAGTTTTGACCCCGCGAGCTTTTTTACCCCAAGGTGTCATTGGTGATTTGCGTCCAATAGGAGCTCTACCTTCACCACCGCCATGAGGGTGATCGTTCGGGTTCATAGCAGAACCTCTTACTGTTGGTCTTATTCCTAAGAAACGTTTTTTGCCTGCTTTGCCGTAATTAATTAGTTTGTAAGATTCGTTACCGATCTCTCCGATAGTAGCACGACAAGTTGCAAGCACTTTGCGAACTTCGCCTGATTGAAGACGTAATAGTACGTATTTGTCTTCTCTACTAATAATTTGACAAGAAGAACCAGCACTACGAGCAATTTGTCCGCCTTTGCCTGGTTTTAATTCGATGTTATGAACCGTGGTTCCTACTGGAATATTCATTAAAGGAAGGCAATTGGCAACTTTAATATCTGTTTCCTTACCAGAGACAATTTGCATCCCTACTGTAAGTCCTTTAGGAGCAAGAATGTATCTTTTTTCGCCGTCTACATAGTGAATTAAAGCGATGTTAGCACTGCGGTTTGGATCGTACTCAATGGTAGCTACTTTGCCAACAATGTTATCTTTGTTTCTTTTAAAATCAATTAAACGGTATTTTCTTTTAACGCCGCCGCCACGATGTCTTACTGTAATTTTACCTTGATTGTTGCGTCCGGCTTGGTCTTTATGAGATACCAATAAACTTCTTTCAGGAGTTTGAGTGGTGATTTCTGAAAAAGCAGAAACACTCATATTGCGACATCCATTTGTGGTAGGCTTATATTTTTTAATTGCCATATTTATACCTGCCTTGTTTTTTTTAATCGTTAATCATTATTTTGGTTGGGCTTGAGTTTATTCATTAGCAAGGATTTTAATTTTTTGTCCCGGAGCTAATTTACAAATAGCTTTTTTATAACCAGAAGTATAACCTTCAAATTTGCCTTTTCTTTTGAATTGTGGTAAAACGTTGCGAGTGTTAACTGATAAAACTTTAACTTGGAAAATGCTTTCTAAAGCTTTTTTAATTTCTACTTTATTAGCTGTTTTGGCAACTTTAAAGGTGTATTTATTTTGTCTTTCGATCAATTTATTAGTTAATTCAGTAATGATTGGTGCTTTAACTAAATCATAGTATTTATTCATTATTTCAAAACCTCTTCAAAATAGTTAACAGCATCAGCAGTTAGAACTAATTGTTTGCAATTAAGGATTTGATAAACACTTGCATGAGAAGCTGTTTCTAAAGTAATATAAGATAGATTGCGAGAAGCCAAAGCTAATTGTTCTGTCATTTGAGTAACTACAATTAAGGATTTGGAAGTGATGTTTAATTTTTGTAACATTTGTTGGAAATCTTTAGTTTTGTGAGTTGCTAAATTAATGTTGTCTAAAACTACTAATTGATTATTTTGAACTTGGAGTGATAAAGCTGATTTTAGAGCTAGAATGCGTACTTTTTGGTTTACTTTAACAGAATAATTTCTTGGGGAAGGTCCAAAAGTAACTCCGCCACCGCGCCATAAAGGAGAGCGAATGGAGCCATGACGAGCACGACCAGTTCCTTTTTGTCTCCACGGTTTTTTACCTCCGCCAGCTACCAAAGCGCGAGTTTTGGTAGCGTGTGTGCCTTGACGCATTGCGGCTCTTTGAGCATTTACAACGTCGTATAAAACTTGTTGATTAGGTTTAATGTCAAAAACAGTAGTTGCTAAAACCTTTTCAGAAACGAAGTCGCCTTGTTGATTAAGGATATTAATTTTTGGCATGCGTTTGCTCCTTTGTCAATTTTTTTACAGCAGATTTGATCATTACAAAACCTTTATTAGGTCCTGGGACATTGCCTTTAATTAAGAATAAATTTTTTTCAGTATCAATTGAAAGAATAGCTAAATTTTGAATAGTAACAGTTTCGTATCCCATGTGTCCTGGTAGTTTTTTACCTTTTAATTTGCCTTTAATAGGACCCATTGAACCTGGACGACGGTGATAACGAGACCCGTGACTTTCAGGACCTCTGCTTTGGTTGTGCCTTTTAATAGAACCAGCAAAACCTTTACCTTTGGAAGTTCCTGTTACATCAACTAAATCACCTACTTGAAATAAATCGTTTGTGATTAGCGCGCCTACCACTAAATTAGCTAGGTTTGAGTTGACATCCGAACTAAAATTAATTTCTTTAATGAAGCGCTTAGGGGCAGTAGTTGCTTTTTTAAAATGACCTAACATAGGTTTAGAAGTGTTTTTTTCTCTTTTATCGCAAAAACCTATTTGAGTAGCTTGATAGCCGTCTTGGTCAACGTTTTTTTGTTGCAAAACAACATTGGCTGCAACATCTACTATTGTTACTGGAACTAATTCTCCTTGTTCGTTAAAAACTTGAGTCATTCCTATTTTTTTACCTAAGATTCCTTGAGCCATGTCCTTCCTCTTTCTTTTTTAATTTTAGTTTTAAAGTTTGTAAAAAGTTTTTTAAAGTGATTTTAAAAAGTTGATTGCAATTGTAATTGTGATTCAACCAAATGAAATGATTTTTAAAAAATAAATATTTATTCATATTAAAATTAATAGTGTCTAGAATGTTTGCTTTTTCTATTGGTTTATTTTTTTAACAAAATATCAATTGCAGTTGGTAAACTAATGTGCATTAAAGATTCAATTGTTTTTTTATTGGGATTGATAATTTGAATTAAACGTTTGTGAGTGCGTCGTTCAAATTGTTCTCTTGAATCTTTGTTGACGAAAGGGGAACGCAAAACAGTAAATACTTCTTTTCTGGTAGGAAGAGGTATTGGACCTTCAATATTTACTCCTGTTTTAGAGACAATATCAATAATTTTTTTAGCTGCTTGATCAATTAAATGATGGTCATAGGCTCTTAGAATTATTTTGATAATTTCTTTTTCTTTTTTGTTCACTTATATTCTCCTTTTTTAGAAATTTTTGAAAATATTGTCTATTAGACAAATATTTTGCTTAAATAATTTTTTTCTTAGACAACTGACATTAGTGTTTTGTATTTTTGGATTAAAAGAAAAAATATTTAAAACAAGCCTTTTTATTATACCTTAAAAAAAGATTTTATTGTAAGTCATTTTAATTACAAAAGTTAAAAAAGTAATTAATAATGTTTTTTAAAATAAAAAAATCTGTTTAAAATAAGCAAAATTATGAAAGGATTTATTTATTTTGAATTTTTGTTTGTTAAAAAAATATAATTAGTTAATTCAAATATCTTTATATTAAAATATAAAATGATTTAATTAAAAGGTTCTTTTTTTATATTTAATGATAACTTTTTTAACAAATTTAAAAAACTGTTTAAAAGGATTAGTTTTTGCAAAACGCATATAACCATTAAATATTTATAATTAAAACCAAATAATAAATAATATAACAAATCTTAAATAACTTGTATAAATTTGTGTTTTATTAAGTTGTAATAATAAAATATAATTTGATAATGTATTTGTATTGGATTGTAAATAAATCTAGATATTGTTGTAAAACTTTTTTGAGTATTTAGATTTTCAAAAACGAATATATCAAAAAAAGTAACAATCATTCCAAATATACTTAATAATAAAAAAATGGTGGTTCTTAATAAAGAAGATATGTTTTGTTTGATACCCCAGATATATTTTTTAATTATAATTATTTAAAATGATTTTAGTTTTGGAATAACAGAAATATCCAACAAGTGCTTTTTACTAAAAGAACTAAAACAAGAACTAAACAAAAGCATAATATTTTTTAGTTAATTGTTTTTATTTAAGTGCTTTTAAATCTTCGTTATATTTTTCTGTTCTTTTATCTGAGTTTTGTTTGTTTGACAGTTAATCTAAATGTAAGTATTTATTTAATTTGTTATTAACAAGAAATAAGTTAAAAAATAATATCAAAACTATAAATTAAAATAATATCCAATAAGGAAAAAAATATCATTGTCTAAGAAAAAAATTATTTAAACAAAATAATTTGTCTAATAATGATAAATTAATTGTCAGTTGTTTTTTGAGCTTTAGAAGGTTTATTTTCTAAAATAAGTTTTCCTTTGTAATAACCACTATTTTTAGTAACTCTGTGAGACAAAGTAAAAGCATTAGTTTCTTTGCAAAGTACTAAAGCAGGATTACTTAACTTATAATGAGTACGTCTTTTTCTTTTTGCCGTTTTTCCGGTGCGTCTAAAAGGAACAGCCATTTTATCAAATCCTTTCTTTGTAATTTTGTTTGTTTGTAGAATTTATTATAATTAATAATAAAACTTTTCAACAAATAAAAGGTTAATCAAAACCCAATTAATAACTGCCAAAAATTATTATTAGCAATTTAATCAAGCTTAAAAAATTAATAATCATACCAAAGATTGCAAAAATTAATTTTAAACCTAAGTTTATTTTATCTTAAAAAAGCTGTTTTGTCAATCTATTTTGAGCTTTTTTTACTTTTTGTTCTTATTTATTTTTTACTTTAATTATTATTTTGTATTATTATTTTGTAAAATTACAATAATATAAATAAATTATTTTGTAAATAACTTATAAATAAACAAATTTAGATAATTATTTTGTATCATATTAATTTATCATTTTTAAACATTATTTAGCTTTTCTAC